>DAHUXX010000087.1 GCA_027306955.1 Acetobacteraceae bacterium
CGAGGCCCGTGGGGATCAGCGCCCGCGCGCCGGGCACGATCGTCACCGGCGCGGCGACGGCGGCGAGCAGGTCGAGGCCCGCGGCGCCGTCGGTGGCGTAGATGGGCAGCGCCAGGTCGCGCCCGTGCGCCAGGCGCGTGACGGCGACCCGCACGCTCACGCGGAGCGCCCCGCGAAATGCGAGGCGATGCGCGCGGCCAGGCGGCGGGCGACCTCGTCCTTCGCCAGGCGCGGCCAGGCCTCGATGCCGCCCCCGGTCACCAGGTGCACCTCGTTGGCCTCGCCGCCCATCACGTCGCCGGAGACGTCGTTGGCGACGATCCAGTCGCAGCCCTTGCGCGCGCGCTTGGCGGTGGCGTTGGCGTCAAGGTTTTCGGTCTCCGCCGCGAAGCCGACGACGAGATGCGGGCGGCCGGGCCCTGGCGCCGACAGCGTCGCGAGGATGTCCGGGTTGGCTGCGAGGGTCAGCGCGGGCGGCGGCGCGCCGGGCACTTTCTTGATCTTGCCCGCGGCCGCGCTGGCCACGCGCCAGTCGGCGACGGCGGCGGCACAGATCGCGGCGTCGGCCGGCAGCGCGGCCGTGCAGGCGGCGAGCATCTCTGCCGCCGTCTCCACGTGGCGGACCGCGACGCCGGCGGGATCGGGGATCGCGACCGGGCCGCTGACCAGCGTCACCCGCGCGCCGAGCGCCGCGAGCGCCGCGGCGATGGCATGGCCCTGCCGGCCGGAGCTGCGGTTGGCGATGTAGCGCACGGGATCGATCGGCTCGTGCGTCGGCCCGCTGGTGACCACGATGTGGCGGCCCGTGAGCGGAAGCTCGGCGAGCGGGCGCGCCGGACCGAGCGCCAACCGGATCGCGGCGAGGATCGCCGGCGGTTCCGCGAGCCGTCCGGGCCCGTATTCGTTGCAGGCCATCGGGCCTTCGTCGGGCCCCACGAAGGCGACGCCGCGCGAGGCGAGCAGGGCCACGTTGGCCTGCGTGGCCGCGTGCCGCCACATCCGCACGTTCATCGCCGGCGCCGCGAGCACCGGCTTGTCGGTCGCCAGCAGCACCGTGGTCGCGAGGTCGTCGGCGAGGCCGCCCGCCATGCGCGCGAGCAGGTTTGCCGTCGCCGGCGCCACGACCAGCAGGTCGGCGGCGCGCGAGAGCTGGATATGGCCCATCTCGTTCTCGTCCGTGAGCGAGAAGAGGTCGGTGTGGACACGCGATTCCGTGAGCGCCTGCACCGAGAGCGGGGTCACGAAGTGCTGCGCCGAGGCGGTGAGCACGGCGGTGACGCCGGCGCCGTCCTTGCGCAGCAGGCGGATCAGCTCCAGCACCTTGTAGGCGGCGATGCCGCCGCCCACGACCAGCAGGATGCGCTTGCCCGCGAGCGTCATTGCGTGCGCGTCACAGCTTCCAGCCGCTGTGGATCGCGGCGATGCCCCCGGTGAGGTTCTCCACGCCGACGCGCGCGAAACCGGCGGCACGCAGCATCGCGGCGAGCGTCTCCTGGTCGGGGAACGTGCGGATGCTCTCGGCGAGGTACTGGTAGCTTTCGGCGTCGTGCGCGACACGGCTGCCGATCCAGGGCAGCGCGCGGAACGACCACGCGTCGTAGAGAGCGCGCGCGGCGTCGACGCGCAGGCGGGAGAATTCCAGGCACAGGAAACGCCCGCCGCGGCGCAGCACGCGATGCGCCTCGCCCAGCACCGCCTGCTTGTCGGTGCAGTTGCGCAGGCCGAAGGCGATGGTCACCACGTCCTGCGAGGCATCGCGCAGCGGCAGGTGCTCGGCGTCGGCGACGAGGAACTCGATGTCGCGCACCAGGCCGCGCTCCAGCGCGCGGCGGCGCGCGACTTCCAGCATCGCCGGGTTGATGTCGGACAGGATCGCGGGCCCGCCGCCGGCCTCGCGCCAGAGGAAGGTGATGTCCCCGGTGCCACCCGCGAGGTCGAGCAGCGTGCGCCGCGGCGACGGCGCGAGGCGCGTCAGCAGCCGGCGTTTCCACAGCCGGTGGATGCCGAGCGACATCAGGTCGTTCATCAGGTCGTAGCGTGGTGCCACGCTCTCGAAGACGGCGCGCACCAGCGGCGCCTTCTCGGTCACGGGGACCCGGCGGTAGCCGAAATCGGTCTCGGGTGGGGTGGGGTTGTCCTGCATGGGCCGTCTCTATACGAGGCTCTGCGCCATGCCGGAACTCCCCGAGGTCGAGACGGTGATGCGCGGGCTCGCGTCGCGGCTCGAGGGGCGGCGCATCGAGCGCGCGGAACTCGCGCGGGCGGACCTGCGCTGGAAGGTGCCGGACGGGCTTGCTTCCGCGCTCCGCGGCGCGCGCGTCGAGGGGTTCCGGCGGCGCGCGAAATACAGCCTGATGCGGCTCGCGGGCGGGCGCTCGGTGCTGATCCATCTCGGTATGTCGGGGCGCATGCGCATCGGCCGCGAGGCGGAGGAAGCGGCGCACGAGCATCTGGTGATGTGGACCGACGATGGCTGGCGCATCGGCTTCATTGATCCGCGCCGCTTCGGCATGCTCGACCTCGTGGCGACGGCGGCGGAGGACGCGCACCGGCTGCTCGCCGGCCTCGGACCGGAGCCGCTCGGCAACGAATTCTCGGAAGCCGCGCTGTCGGCGGCGCTGGCCGGCAGGCGCACGCCGATCAAGGCGGCGCTGCTGGACCAGCGCGTGGTCGCGGGGCTCGGCAACATCTACGTGAGCGAGGCGTTGTTCCGCGCGCGCATCTCGCCGCGGCGCATCGCGGCCTCGGTCGCTGGGGCGCGGGCGGCGCGGCTGGTGCCCGCGATCCGCGAGACGCTCGCCGAAGCCATTGCCGCCGGCGGGTCGAGTCTGCGCGACTATGTCCAGCCGCATGGCGAGCTCGGCTATTTCAGCCACGCCTGGCGCGTCTATGGGCGCGAGGGCGAGCCATGCCCGGAATGTCCCAGCCTGCGCTTGGGTCCGGCAGCGTGCGCCGGCGTGCGGCGCATCGTCCAGGCCGGGCGCAGCACGTTCCATTGTCCGCGGTTGCAGCGCTAGCTAGAAGCGGCACGGCGAAAAGGAGCACGAGATGACCGAGGCCCACACGATGATCCTGGTCGAGACACATCCCGCGGAGGATGGCCGCGGCGTGGGGCTGATCCGCCTCAACCGGCCGGCGGCGCTCAACGCGCTGTGCGACCAGCTGATGGGTGAGCTCGGCGAGCAGCTGCGTGCCTTCGACGCCGACGACGCGATCGGCGCCATCGTCGTCACCGGCTCGGAGAAAGCCTTCGCCGCGGGTGCTGACATCAAGGAGATGGCGCCGCGCGACTTTCCGCGGACATTCCAGGACGATTTCATCGGCCAGCGCTGGGAGACGGTGACGCAGATAAGGAAACCGGTGATCGCGGCGGTTTCCGGCTTCGCGCTCGGCGGCGGCTGCGAACTCGCCATGATGTGCGACATGATCATCGCCGCCGACACCGCGAGGTTCGGCCAGCCGGAGATCAAGCTCGGCGTCATTCCGGGCGCGGGCGGCACGCAGCGGCTCACGCGCGCGGTGGGCAAGGCCAAGGCGATGGAGCTGGTGCTCACGGGGCGGATGATGGACGCGACAGAGGCGGAGCGTTCCGGCCTGGTCGCGCGCGTCGTGCCGGCGGCGGAACTGCTCGCGGAGGCGCTGAAGACGGCGGCTGCCATCGCGGCGCTGTCGCCCGTCGCGACCCAGATGGCCAAATACGCGGTGAACCGGGCCTTCGAGACCACGCTCGGTGAGGGCATGCTGGCGGAACGGCAGCTCTTCCTGTCGCTGTTCGGCACGCCGGACCAGCGCGAGGGGATGGCGGCGTTCGTCGAGAAGCGCAAGGCAGCGTTCTCCCGCCGGTAGGGCTCGCCTGGCGGCTTTCCTTGACGCGGGCAGGGTCGGTCACTAGTAAGGCGCGCTTCCGCCGGCGCTCAGACCGGCGCCCGCCGAACCTTGTCACATCGCAGAGCTGGACTTCGCCATGGCCAATACCGCCTCCGCGCGCAAGCGCATCCGTCAGACCGAGCGCCGCACGGTGCGCAACAAGGCGCGGATGTCTCGCATGCGCACCTTCATCAAAGCCGTCGAGACGGCGATCGCGGGCGGAGAACACGATGCCGCCGCTGAGGCGCTGAAGCAGGCGCAACCGGAAATGCAGCGCGCCGCCGGCAAGGGGGTGGTGCATCGTAACCAGGTTGCGCGTAAGCTGTCGCGGCTGTCGGCCCGCGTTAAGGCGCTGGGCGCGAAGTGATCGGCGAAACCCCAGATTTTTCCTAAGGTTCAAGTATTCGTCAAATAGATACGAAGAACAGTTCCCTTTTCGAGTTACAGATTTAAGTCAAAACGTGGTCATCGCTCGACCCCGTCAGTACCCGACGAGAAAACCTCTTCCGCGGGCGGTTTAAACGATTGCAAGGGCGTTGGTTACGCCGTAGTCATGCCGGCGGCGGTGGTCGCGCCGGCGGCGTGGCGATCATGGTGTGGACGACGACGGCACGGCGAACGCGGGCTAGGCAGGGGGCATGGCGAACAGGGGGGACGGTGAAACACGACTCTCGCCCAAGGCGCTTGCCGGCGCGGCTGAAAGCGTGATGCCGCGCGAGCGCGGTACCCGTTCCTCCGCCGGCGACATCGTTGCGGGCCTCGCGGCGCCGGCACAGCTCGCCGTCCAATGGGCCGCGGTGCGCGGGCGGCTGCAGCAGGAGGTCGGCGACGTCGAATACCGGACCTGGCTCCGGCAAATGACGCTGGTGGGCCTCGATGGCGACGAGGTCGCGATCCGGGTGCCGACAAGGTTCCTGCGCGACTGGGTGCGCGAGCATTACGGCGACCTGCTCGGCCGGCTCTGGCAGAAGGAGAACCCGGTGGTGCGGCGCGTGACATTGCGCTGGGGCGGCCGCGGGCAGGAGGACGGGCTCGCCGAACCGATCGCGGCCGGCTCAGCGGAGAGCGACGGTGTCGCGCTGGCAGCGCCGGCGGCCGGGGTGCAGGCGGCGGGCACCGAGGACCGCGCCGTCGAGGCCGGACTGCTCGACCCGCGGTTCACGTTCGAGACATTCGTCGTCGGCAAGCCGAACGAGTTCGCCCATGCCTGTGCCCGCCAGGTCGCGGCCAGCCCCGCTGCGAAGGCGTTCAACCCGCTGTTCCTCTACGGTGGCGTCGGGCTCGGCAAGACGCACCTGATGCACGCCATCGCCTGGGAGCTGCGTGGCGGCGAGGGCGCGGCCAACGGCGGCGCCGCACCGCGCATCGCCCTGGGGCGCCCGGTCGAGATCGCCTACATGTCCGCCGAGCGGTTCATGAACCGTTTCATCACCGCGATCCGTTCGCAGCGCATGATCGAGTTCAAGGAGCAGCTGCGCCGCGTCGACGTGCTGATGATCGACGACCTGCAGTTCCTCATGGGCAAGGACGCGACGCAGGAAGAGTTCTTCCACACCTTCAACGCGCTGGTGGATGCCGGCAAGCAGATCGTCGTCTCGGCCGACAAGTCGCCTTCCGACCTCTCCGGCTTCGAGGAGCGGGTGCGCACACGGCTGGGCAGCGGCATCGTCGCCAACCTGCACGCGACGACGCTGGAGCTGCGCATGTCGATCCTGGGCACCAAGTCGGCGCGCGCCGGCGTCGAGGTGCCGCCCAAGGTCATCGACTACCTGGCGCAGAAGATCACGTCGAACATCCGCGAGCTGGAAGGCGCGCTGAACCGGCTGATCGCCCACGCCAACCTGTTCGGCCGCCCGATCACGCTCGACGTCACGCAGGAGCTGCTGCACGACATCCTGCGCGCGCACGAGCGGCGGGTCTCGATCGAGGAGATCCAGCGCAAGGTGGCCGAGCACTACCGCATCCGCTTCAACGAGATGACCTCGCAGCGCCGGGCGCGCAACATCGCGCGACCGCGCCAGGTCGCGATGTATCTCGCCAAGCAGCTCACCAGCCGCTCGCTGCCTGATATCGGCAAGCGTTTCGGCGACCGCGACCATACGACGGTGATGCACGCGGTCGGGCGCGTCGCGGCCCTGATGGAGACCGACGCCGCCTTCGCCGAGGATGTCGAGCTGCTGCGCCGGATGCTGGAATCCTGAGGCGCAGGTCTCGTGTCCCCGGGGCGCGCGCCGGGCCGGCTATCGCCATATTCCCCGGATTGCTAAGCTTGCAGACCGATTCGCGGGGCCGATTCGCGGCCGTTGGGCAGAATCGACCGGGTGCGGACGCGCCCCTCGCCAAGGAGGATGACGCAGGATGAAGCTCAAGGCCGACCGTGCAACGCTCCTCAAGGCGCTCGCCCACGTGCAGAGCGTCGTCGAGCGGCGCAACACGATCCCGATCCTCGCCAACGTCATGCTTGCGGTCCGCGATGGGCGGCTGACGCTCACGGCGACCGACATGGAGATCGCCATCGTCGAGGAGGTTGCGGCGGCCACCTCGCGCAACGGCGCCTGCACCGCGCCGGCGGCGACCCTCTACGAGATCGTGCGCAAGCTTCCGGAGGGGGTGGAGGTAGAGCTCGACCACGGCGGCGGCGACGCGCCGCTGGCGCTGCGCGCGGGCCGCTATTCCACCAGCCTGGTGGCACTCCCGATCGACGATTTCCCGGCGATGACCGCGGGCGCGCTGCCGCACAAATTCTCGCTCAAGGCGGAGACGCTGCGCGGCCTCATCGACCGCACGCGCTTCGCCATCAGCGGCGAGGAGACGCGCTACTACCTCAACGGCATCTACCTGCACGCGACCGAGTCCGGCGGCGAGCGCGTGCTGCGCGCGGTCGCCACGGACGGGCACCGGCTCGCGCGCGTCGAGGAGAAGCTGCCCGAGGGGGCGGCCGGCATGCCGGGCGTGATCGTGCCGCGCAAGACCGTGGGCGAGCTGCGCAAGCTGCTCGACGAGGTGAGCGGGGCGGTGGAGATCGCGCTCTCCGATACGCGCATCCAGTTCCACGCCGACGCGGTCACGCTGACCAGCAAGCTGATCGACGGTTCCTTTCCCGAGTACGAGCGCGTGATCCCGCAGGGCAACGACAAGGTGCTGCGCGTCGGCAAGAAGGATTTCGCCGAGGCAGTGGCGCGCGTCTCCGCCATCTCCTCGGAGCGGTCGCGGCCGGTGAAGCTGAGCTTGTCGCACGACCTGCTGGTGCTGTCCGCGTCCTCCCCCGACCAGGGCACGGCCAGCGAGGAGCTGGACGGCGACCAGGTGACCTACAGCGCGGCGCCGCTCGAGATCGGGTTCCAGGCACGGTATCTCAACGACATCACGGACCAGATTGCCGAGCAGGTCGAATTCCGCTTTTCGGACGGCACGGCGCCGACGGTGGTGCAGGACGCGGGCGACGACCGCGCGCTCTACGTGCTGATGCCGATGCGCGTCTGATACCCGCGCAGGCTCGCCGCATGGCTGGCGCGGCGCGATGACGGCGTTGGGGCTCGAGCGCCTCACGCTGTCGCACTTCCGCAGCTACGAGGCGCTGGACTGGCGCCCTGGCGCGCGGCTGGTGGTGATCGCCGGGCCCAACGGCAGCGGCAAGACCAACCTCCTGGAGGCGGTGTCGCTGCTTGGCACCGGGCGCGGCCTGCGCGGTGCGGCGAGCGCGACGCTGGCGCGCGGCGGCCACGGCGCCTGGGCCGTGGCGGCGCGGCTCGCGGTGGATGGCGAGCGCTTCGAGGTCGCGACCGGCACCGACCCCGAGCCGCCACACGAGCGACGGGTGTTCCGCCTCGATGGCGCCG
>DAHUXX010000088.1 GCA_027306955.1 Acetobacteraceae bacterium
GGCTGGAGCGGCTGGCGATGTACGTGCAGGACGTGGAGCGGGTCTTCGACCTCGACTTCAACGGCCGCGGTGTCACCTACGGCGACGTCTTTCTGCGGGCTGAGCGGGAGTACTCCGCGCACAATTTCGAGTACGCGTACACCGCGATGCTGGCGCGCCATTTCCAGGACGCGGAGACGGAGTGCGCGGCGCTGCTGCGCGAGCAACTGGCGCTGCCCGCCTATGACCAGTGCATCAAGGCGAGCCATCTGTTCAACCTGCTGGACGCGCGCGGCGTGATTTCAGTCGCGGAACGCGCCGCCTATATCGGGCGTGTGCGCGCGCTCGCCAAGGCATGTTGCGAAGCCTGGGTGGCCGGCGAGGAAACCGCCTGATGCCGGAATTGTTCATCGAGCTGTTCGGCGAGGAGATCCCCGCCCGTATGCAGGCCGGCGGTGCCGCCGACCTCGCGCGCCTCGCCAGTGCCGCCCTTGCCGAGTTGAAACCATCCAGCGTTCGCATCTGGTACGGTCCGCGGCGCATCGCGCTGGCCGCCAGCATCGCGGCGGAAGTTCCGGCGAGCACGCAGTCCGAACGCGGCCCCCGCGCCTCGGCGCCGCCGCAGGCGGTGGAAGGCTTTTTGCGCAAGCACGGAGCGGCGCGCAACGATCTCCGCGAGGAGAACGGTTTCCTGGTCCTGCAGCGCAGCCTCGCGGCACGCCCCGCCGCCGCCGTGATCGCCGCGGCGATGCCCGCGCTGCTGCGCCGCTTCCCCTGGCCGAAATCGATGCGCTGGGGCGGCACCAGCCAGTTCGTCTGGGTGCGCCCACTACGCCGCATCACCTGCCTGCTCGGCGGCGCGGTCGTGCCCTTCGACCTGCGCCAGGGCGACGACGACGGTCACGGCCTCGCCTCCGGCAATGTTGCGGAAGGCCACCGTTTTCTCGCCCCCGCCGGCTTCACCGTCACCGGTGCCGCGCCATGGGCGGAGGAGCTGCGCCAGCGCTTCGTCATCGCGGATGCGGACGAGCGCAAGCGCCTCATCAAGGACGGCGTGGGAAAACTCGCGGCTGCCGAAAGCCTCGCGGTGGTGGAAGACCCCGGCCTGCTCGACGAGGTCGCGGGGCTGGTCGAATGGCCGGTGCCAATGCTCGGGCGAATCGATCCCGCTTACATGGACCTGCCGCCGGAGGTGATGCAGGTCTCAATGCGCGTGAACCAGCGCTATTTCGCGCTGCGCCACGCGGACGGCGCCGCCGCCGACCGTTTCGCTTTCGTCGCAAACGTGGTGCCGGACGATGGAGGTGCGGCGATCGTCGCCGGCAACGAGCGCGTGCTGCGCGCCCGCTTCGCCGATGCGCGGTATTTCTGGGATCTCGACCGCCGCACGAAGCTTGCCGATCGCCTGCCGGCGCTCGACAGCGTGACCTTCCACGCCAGGCTCGGCAGCCAGGGCGCGCGCGCCAGGCGCATTGCGGCACTCGCCGGCACCATCGCCTCGGCGCTCGGGGCGGATGCCAATCTCGCTCGCCGCGCCGGCATTCTCTGCAAGGCCGATCTCGCCAGCGGGATGGTCGGCGAGTTCCCCGAACTCCAGGGCGTCATGGGCGGCTACTACGCGGCGCATGACGGCGAGGCGCCAGGTGTCGCTGCTGCCATCCGCACCCATTACGCGCCGCGGGGTCCCAACGAGGCGCCGCCGACGGAACCGCTCGCGGCTTCCGTGGCGCTCGCCGACAAGCTCGACACGCTGACGGGGTTCTTCGCTATTGGCGAGAAGCCCACCGGTGCTGGCGACCCGTTCGCGCTGCGCCGCGCGGCGCTCGGCGTCATCCGCATCCTGCGCGAGGGCGCGCTGCGCCTCTCCCTGCGCCCCGTCCTCGCCGCCGCCGCCACGGGTTACGCGGAACTCGCGAGTCAGGACGTCGTGGAGGAGGTGCTTGCCTTCATCGCCGAGCGCCTGCGCGTGCAGCTTCGCACCGAGGGCGCGCGCCACGATGTGCTGGCCGCTGTGCTTGTCGCCGGCCTGGACGACGACCTCGTCCGCCTGCTGGCCCGCACCGACGCGGTCGCCGGCGTGCTCGCGACGGAAGGTGGGGCGAACCTGCTTGCCGGCTACCGTCGCGCCGGCAACATCCTGCGCATCGAGGAAGCCAAGGACGGCCCGCATGACGGGGCGGTCGCGCCGGCCTTGCTGAAGCTGCCCGCGGAGTGTGCGCTCGAGCGCGCCGCGGCGGCTGCGCAACAGGCCGTGCCCGCCGCGCTGACGGAACAGAACTTTACTGGCGCCATGGCCGCGCTCGCGGGATTGCGCGCCCCGTTGGATGCGTTCTTCGTGGACGTTATGGTCAACGATCCGGTGCCGGAATTGCGCCGCAATCGTCTGGCCCTGCTCGCCCGCGTCCGCACCACCATGAACCAGGTCGCCGAGTTTTCCCGCATCGAAGGATGAGGAGCCACGCCGCGCATGACGAAATGGGTCTATAGTTTCGGAGCCGGCCGCAACGAGGGCCGCGCCTCGATGCGCGAGCTCCTCGGCGGCAAGGGCGCCAATCTCGCGGAAATGGCCTCGATCGGCCTGCCGGTACCCCCAGGCTTCACCATCACCACCGAAGTCTGCACGGCCTTCTATGCCGGCGGCCGGCAATACCCCGCGGATCTCGATGCGCAGGTGCGCGCGGCCCTTGCGGGCGTCGAGCAGGCGGTGGGCCTTGCCTTCGGCGAGGCCAAGGCGCCGTTGCTCGTCTCCGTCCGTTCCGGTGCCCGCGTCTCCATGCCCGGCATGATGGACACGGTGCTCAACCTTGGGCTCAATGACGCCACCGTCGCGGGCCTGGCCAAGGCGTCCGGCGACGACCGTTTCGCCTGGGATTCCTATCGCCGCTTCATCCAGATGTACGGCTCCGTCGTGCTCGGCGTCGACCACCACCGCTTCGAGGAGATCATCGAGGCGGTGAAGCTCGATCGCGGCGTCATCGAGGACACCGCGCTCACCGCCGGGGACTGGCAGCAGATCGTCGAGGGCTACAAGGAGACGGTCGCGAGCGAGACCGGCAGGCCCTTCCCGATGGACCCGTGGGAGCAGCTCTGGGGTGCCGTCGGCGCCGTCTTCGGCTCCTGGATGAACCCGCGCGCCAACACCTACCGCAGGCTGCACGACATTCCGGCGGACTGGGGCACCGCGGTGAACGTCCAGGCCATGGTGTTCGGCAACATGGGCGACGACTGCGCGACCGGCGTTTGCTTCACGCGCGATCCCTCGACCGGGGAGGACGTCTTCTACGGCGAGTACCTGATCAACGCCCAGGGCGAGGACGTGGTCGCCGGCATCCGCACGCCGCAGCCGCTCTCCAGGGCGCGCGCCAAGCCCGGCGAGACCAGCATGGAGGAGGCGCTGCCGGAGGCATACCGGGAGCTTCTCGGCGTCCGCGCGACGCTGGAAAAGCACTACCACGACATGCAGGACATCGAGTTCACCATCCAGCGCAACAAGCTCTACATGTTGCAGACGCGCAACGGCAAGCGCACCGCCGCCGCCGCGCTGCGCATCGCGGTGGAGATGGCGCAGGACGGCCTCATCGACCGGGAGGAGGCAATCCGGCGCGTCTCGCCGGCGTCGCTCGACCAGCTCCTGCACCCCACGCTCGACCCCAACGCGAAGCGCACCCTGCTGGCCAGGGGCCTGCCCGCGAGCCCTGGTGCCGCGTCCGGCGCCGTCGTTTTCTCGGCGGATGAGGCCGAGGCCCGTGCCGCCAAGGGCGAGACGGTGATCCTGGTCCGCATCGAAACCAGCCCCGAGGATATCCACGGCATGCACGCCGCCAAGGGCATTCTCACCACGCGCGGCGGCATGACCAGCCACGCCGCTGTGGTCGCGCGTGGCATGGGCCGGCCCTGTGTGGCCGGCGCCGGTGGCATCGCGGTGGATTACGGCGCGCAGACGATTTTCGCCGGCGGCCGCATGGTGCGTGCCGGCGACACGATCACGCTTGATGGTGCGACCGGCGAGGTCTTCATCGGCCACGTGCCGATGGTCGAGCCCTCGCTCTCCGGCGATTTCGCGACCCTGATGGGCTGGGCGGACGCGGTGCGCCGGCTCAGGGTGCGCGCCAACGCCGAGACCCCGCTCGATGCGGAGACCGCGCGCAAATTCGGCGCCGAGGGCATCGGCCTGTGCCGCACCGAGCACATGTTCTTCGACCCCGAGCGCATCGGCGCCATTCGGCAGATGATCATGGCGGAGGACGAGCCAGGCCGCCGCGCGGCACTCGCCCGCCTGCTGCCCTTCCAGCGCGACGATTTCCGCGACCTGTTTCGCATCATGGCCGGCCTGCCGGTCACCATACGCCTGCTCGACCCGCCGCTGCACGAGTTCCTGCCGCACGGCGAGGCGGAGCTCGCGGAGGTCGCGCAGGCACTTGATACCGATATCGCAACGATGTCGCGCCGCGCCGCGGACCTCGCGGAAGCCAACCCGATGCTTGGCCATCGCGGCTGCCGCCTTGGCATCACCTATCCCGAGATCTACGAAATGCAGGCGCGCGCCATCTTCGAGGGCGCCGTCGAGGTGGTGCGCGCCGGCGGCAAGGCGCCCGTTCCCGAGGTCATGATCCCCCTCGTCGGCACCCGCCGCGAGCTCGAGATCACCCGCGCCCAGGTCGTCGGCCAAGCCGAGGCGGTGGCGAAGGAGACCGGCATCACCATCGAGTACACGATCGGCACCATGATCGAGCTGCCGCGCGCGGCGCTTACCGCGGATGCAATCGCGGGTGTCGCCGACTTCTTCTCCTTCGGCACCAACGACCTGACGCAGACCACGTTTGGCCTGTCGCGCGACGACGCCGGCAAGTTCCTG
>DAHUXX010000123.1 GCA_027306955.1 Acetobacteraceae bacterium
GCCTGGCTGCCGCGTGGCCGCGCGGCGCTGGCCGAGGCCGAGGCCGCCCAGGCGCGCGCGACGGCCATGACGGACCTCGCCCGCCACCGCCTCGCCGCCGCCCGCGTGGCGATGGAAGCCGCGGACCTGCTCGCCCAGCGCCTGCGCCAGGAGGCCGAGGAACGCGCCGCCCACGCCGAACGCGAAACGTTGCAGGAATCGCTGCTGCGCCCCCGCGGTCCCTGACGGCAGCTCAGATCGTGCGGCCGAGCCTCGCGCCTGCGACCGGCAGGCTGCGCACGCGCACGCCCGTGGCGGCGAAGATAGCGTTGCACAGCGCGGGTGCGGCTGGCGGCGTGCCGGGCTCGCCGAGCCCGCCGATCGGCCGCCCGCTGGGAACGAGATAGGTCTCGATCGCCGGCGTGTCCGCCATGCGCATGACGCGATAGGTGTCGAAATTCCCCTGCGTCACGGTGCCGTCGCGGATCGTGACGTTGTCGTACAGAGCAGCGGTAAGCCCATAGACCACGGCACTCTCCACCTGCATCGCGGCAATGCGCGGATCGACGACGGTGCCGCAGTCCACGGCCGCCACGACGCGCATGACGCGCACCGCGCCCGCCTGGTCCACCGCGACCTCCGCGACTTCCGCTGCGATCGAGCCGAAGCTCTCGTGGATCGCGATGCCGCGGCCGTGGCGCGCCGGCAGCTTCGTGCCCCAGCCGGATTTTTCCGCGACCGTATCGAGCACGCGCACCATGTCCGGCCGGTTCGCGAGCAGTTTGCGGCGGAACTGGTACGGATCCACGCCCGCCGCGTGCGCCAACTCGTCAACGAAGCTCTCCATCGCGAAGGCGTTCTGGCTGTTGCCGACGCTGCGCCAGTACATCACCGGGATATGCGTGTTGAGCAGCCGGCAACGCACCAGAACGTTCGCGAAGCCGTAGGGTGTGTTCGCCAGCCCCTCCACGGCGGAGGCTTCCACCGGCCCGGGATCGCGGCCGAGGAGCGAGCGCGTGATGGAACCCACGGCCGTCGCGGCCGAGAGCGCCTTCGCCTCGCCGCCCGCGACGGCGCCGCGCATCCGGATCGCCGCCTGTGGACGGAAGCGGTCGTGGCGGATATCGGTCTCGCGCGTCCACGCGAGCTTCACCGGCGCCCCGACAGATCTCGCAACGATCACTGCCTGCACCAGCTCGTCGTTCATCGTGCGCCGGCCGAAGCCGCCGCCGAGGAAGCAGTTGTGGACGACGACCTTGTCCTCGCCGACACCCGCGGCACCCGCGGCGAGCGTGGTGGCAAGCGCCGGGCTCTGCGTGCCGACCCAGACCTCGACCATGCCGTCGTGCAGATGCGCCGTGGCGTTCAGCGGCTCCATCGGCGCGTGCGCGAGATACGGCACCTCGTAGAGCGCCTCGACGACGGTGCCCTGCATCGCGGCTTCGGCATCGCCGGTGCGGCGCGCGACCGCGAGTTCGCCGTCCAGCGCGTTTCGGTACATCGCGGCGAATTGCGCGCTGTCGGTGTGCCCGGCAGCACCTGTCTCCCACGTGACCGGCAGAGCGGCGGCGGCCTGCATCGCGCGCCAGAACCGGTCCGCGACCACGGTGACGCCGCCCGGCAGCTCCACCACCGCCTTCACGCCCCGGCGCGACATCACCCCCGCCGCATCATGCGAGCCGAGCCGCCCACCCGGCACCGGGCACAGCGAGACGGCGGCATACAGCATCCCCGGCAGGCGGACATCGATGCCGAACACGGCGCTGCCGTCGCATTTCGCCTTCGAATCGAGCCGCGGCACCGACGTGCCGATGAGGCGGAAGGCGGAGCGCGGCTTCAGCGCCGGCTCGCTCGCGAGCGCGACGGCGGCCGCCTCGCGCACCAGCTCGCCGTAGGAGGCGCTGCGCCCGCTCGCCCTGTGGCGCACCACGCCGTTCTCAGTGGTGCATGTGCCCGGCGCCACGCCCCAGCGCTTCGCCGCGGCGGCGACGAGCCGCGCCCGCGCCGAGGCGCCGACCTGGCGCAGCGTGGGCCAGGACGAGCGGATCGAGTGGCTGCCGCCGGTCGCCATGCTGCCATAGGCATCCTCGCGCCGGTTGCGCGCCTCGTCGGCATATTCGGCGTGTACCTGGCGCCAGTCGCAGTCCAGCTCCTCGGCGACCAGCATTGGAAGCGTGGTGAAGATGCCCTGCCCCATCTCGGAATGCGCGACGCGGATGGTGGTCGCGCCATCGGGCGCGATCAGCAGCCACGGGCCGAGTTCCGTGCTGCCCGGGGGGTCGGCGACCGACCAGGCGGCATCAGCCGCCCTGGCGCGCGGGGCGAGCAGCAGCGCGCCGCTCGCGGTGAGGCTGACGACAAAGGCGCGGCGGGAAAGCATCGCGTTCATGGCCTCACCCCCGCAGCAACTCGGCGGCGCGGTGGATCGCGGCACGGATGCGCGGATAGGTGCCGCAGCGGCAGAGATTGGTCATCGCCGCGTCGATCTCCGCGTCGCCCGGCGCCTTGTTGGCCGCGAGCAGCGCCGCCGCCGCCATGATCTGGCCGGACTGGCAATAGCCGCATTGCGCCACGTCGTGCTCCACCCAGGCGCGCTGCACCGCGCGGCCGGCCGCGGTCGAGAGACCCTCGATGGTGGTGATGGCGACGCCCGCGAGGCTGCCCACCGGCATCTGGCAGGAGCGCACGGGCACGCCGTTCATATGCACGGCGCAGGCGCCGCACAGCCCGATACCGCAGGCGTATTTGGTGCCCATGAGCCCGAGCTCATCGCGCAGCACCCACAGGAGCGGGGTCTCGGGCTCGATATCGAGCTGATGCTGGGTGCCGTTGACCGAGAGCGTGACCATCGCCGCCTCCGTCCGAAGCGCCGTCAGCATAGCACCGGCCCTTCAGCGCCGGAATGAAATCGGCGCGGCCCTGGATGTCCCGTGCGGCAGGTGTGTCATGGCTGGCATGACACGATGGATGGCTGTCCCCGGCCGCCCGCCGGCCGCTCAGCGCCCCTGTGCCACCGCGGAGCGCCTGGGTAGCAGCACGTAGGCCTGGCCCTGCTCGCGCATCTTGCCGGCGCGTTCCTCCGCGGCCTTGCCCCAGCCGAAGAAGATGTCGCCGCGCACCGCACCCTTGATCGCGCCGCCGAGGTCCTGCGCCACCATCAGCCGCTCGATGGGCTGGCGCGTCACCGGGTCCGTCGTCACCACGAAGACCGGTGCGGAAAGCGGCAGGTAGGCCTTGTCCACGGCGAGCGAGCGGTCCGGCGTGAGCGGCGTGCCGAGCGCGCCGGGCGGGCCGATATCGGTCGACCCCTTCTCGATGCGGAAGAACACGTAGTCGGGGTTCTGGTCCATCACCTCCTGCGCCTGGCCGGGATGGTTCTCGAGCCAGCTTCGGATGGACTGCATGGTAACCTCTTTCAAGGTCATCGCGCCGCGATCCACCAGCACCTTGCCGATCGGCACATAGGTGCGGCCGTTCTGCCCGTCATAGGTGACGCGGATCACCCTGCCGTCCGGCAGCTTGATGCGCCCGGCACCCTCCACCGAGAGGAAGAACGCGTCGATCGGGCTTTTCAGGTACAGGAGGTCGAGGTGCTCGCGCGCCAGCGCGCCGTGCTCGATGGCGGCGCGCGTCGGCAGCACCTCGCCCTGCCGCAGGTCCGGCGGGCGGCGCAGGATCGGCGTCTGGTACGGCCCCTCGCGCGTGAGCGAGCCATCGAATTGCGGCTCGAAATAGCCAGTGAAGAGGCCTGTCGCGGAACCGCCCTGGGAGACCAGGTAGGCGTTGAACGCGTGCTCGAAGAAGGCGCGCGCGGCAGCGGGGTCGCCCGGCGGCACCACGCGGGCCTCGCCGCAGGCGAGCCGCCAGGGCGAGGCGCGCCCGGCCAGCGCCGCGGCGAGCCCGGCGCCGCCGAGCACCGTGTTGGGGTGGCCCGCCAGCGTGTCGCAGTCCCCGATGAAGGGCGGCAGCGCCGCAGCGAGGTTGTCCGTGTTCCAGCCGGGGATCTCGGAGAACGGCACCTGGGTGAACGCGATGCCCTGGCCCTGCGGCACCGGCACCGCCGGCGGCGGCAGGGCGACGGGTGGCTGCACGGCACAGCCGGCCAGCAGCGCGATCGCGCCCAGGGCGACGAAAGCGCGGCGCATCAGGCGCTGCGCGCGGCCGCAAGCCGCCAGGTCGGGTCGGGCTGGGCGAGGTCGCGCTCCAGCGTCCAGAGGTCGGTGATCTCGGTCACCGCCTCCGTGCCGTGGACGATGGCGCCGTCCTTCCCGAGCGTGTGGCTGACCTGGTCGGACACGATGCGGATCTGGATCTGCGCGCGCGTTCCCGCGAGCGCCGCGTCCGCGATCTCGATCGCGTGCACGCCGCGGATCTCCGTGAGCTGCCGCTCGCCCGCGGACTCGCGCGCGGCGATCGCGCTGTCGAACCCGGCCATGGTGTCGTGCGTGAGCAGCGGCGCCAGCGCGGCGCGGTCGCCGGCGGCGAAGGCAGCGACGATCATGCGGAATGCCGCCTCCGCGCCGTCGAGGAAACGCTGCGGCGTGAAGGTGTGGTCGATCCGCCCCATCGCCAGCAGGGTCTGCCCGAGCGGCGAGGCCGGATCCGGAACGGGGCGGGCCGGCACCGGCTCGGCGCGGCCCTCGATGACCGGGCCGCCCGGCATCGGCATCGGCTGCTGGCGGATCGGCTGCTCGAAGCCCTGGCGGCGGCCCAGAACGCTGCGCAGGCGCAGCGCGAGGAACACGGCCACCATGGCGAACAGAACGATATCGACCGGAAAACTGCCTGATCCCGTCATTTCGGGTACATCACCTCGCTGCCCACGTTCCCGGCAGAAGGGCGCCGCCGGATGGCGCCCGTCCTTGAGAT
Organism: Acetobacteraceae bacterium; assembly: GCA_027306955.1. Lineage (GTDB taxonomy): Bacteria > Pseudomonadota > Alphaproteobacteria > Acetobacterales > Acetobacteraceae > JAJXXT01. The sequence continues at coordinate 4,849 of DAHUXX010000123.1, forward strand.
CGACATAGGGCGCTGATCACTGTGGCACAATCATGCCGGACGTTACCTCACGGTCATCCTCGGCGGGCCAATCCTTGGCGACGGCTGAGCGCTCGGCTACCTAACCGTCCACCATGATCCTGCTGCGCCACGGCCAGAGCGAGTTCAACCTGCACTTCGGCGAGACCCGGCGCGACCCGGGCATCGAGGACCCGCGGCTGACCGAACTCGGCCACGCGCAGGCCGGCCGCGCCGCCGAGGCGCTGGCGGGCGCGGGCATCCGCCGCATCGTCGCCTCGCCCTACACGCGCACGCTGCAGACCGCGCGCCCGATCGCCCAGGCGCTCGGCCTTTCCGTGGAGGTCGAGCCGCTGGTACGCGAGCGCTACGCTTTCACCTGCGATGTCGGCACGCCGCGTTCCCGGCTGGAGACGATGTGGCCCCATCTCGACTTTTCGCCGCTCGCGGAACGTTGGTGGCCGGAAGGTCCGGAGCCGCACGACAACGTGGTGGAGCGCGCGGCACGGTTCCGCGGCGCCCAGGCCTCGCTCGCCGACTGGTCGGCGACGCTCGTGGTCTGCCACTGGGGCTTCATCATGGCGATGACGGGGATTTCGGTCGCCAACGGTACCTGGCTGTTGTGCGACCCCACGGCACCGCCGCCCGAGACGATTTCCTGGCGCGTTTAGTTTCGCCGCGGTTGGCCCGAAGCGCGAGGCCGAGCTACCGCGGCGCAGTTTTGCGGAGACGCCGATGTCCGAGACCGCCCAGCCAAACGCCCAGCAACAGGCCGCCGTGCCCCTGGTGGTGAACCTGCAATACGTGAAGGACCTGTCCTTCGAGGTGCCGGGGGCACCGATGGTCTACACCACGCTGCGCCAGCCGCCGCGCGTGGACATCAACCTCGACGTGCAGGCCCGCCGGGTGGCCGAGGGGCAGAACAGTTTCGAGGTCGGCATCGCGATCCGCGCCGAGGCGTTCGACCCGGCGCCCGCGCCGGGGACGGAGGCCGCGCGCATCTTCCTCGCCGACCTCGTCTATGCCGGCGTGTTCACGCTGAACGGCATTCCCGAGGCGAGCGTGGAGCCGGTGCTGCTGGTGGAATGCCCGCGCCTGCTGTTCCCGTTCGCGCGCGACGTGCTCGCCACCGCGACGCGCGACGGCGGCTTCCCGCCGGTGCTGCTGCAGCCGATCGACTTCCTCGCCCTCTGGCAGAGCCGCCGCGCGCAGGGCGGGAGCGGCCTTGGCAACGGCACCGCGACGGTCTGAGAAAGACCCCGATGGCCGCCCGGCGCGCAGCGGCCATCGGGAGCGCGGGGAAGCGTTCCGCGGTTCTTAATTCGCGAGCAACCGCTCCGCGATCTGCACCGCGTTCAGCGCCGCGCCTTTGAGCAGCTCGAACCCGACGAAGCCGGTGGCGCCGACGATGACGACGTGGGGATTGGGCGGCAGGGAGCGGCCCTATGCTTGGGAAGGGCGAAATCCACGACGCTTGCTCCTGTCGATGGAGCCTGAAGCGCGGCTGTTGCCGCGCGCACACGCAAGAGGACGCCCTCGACGGATGTCTTGTTCGTCGTCATGCGCTTGATCGCAACGATCATGGCGCCGGTTTGGGCAGCGTGGCAGAGCCGGTCAAGGGGATAGCCCGAGAAGCATGCCGCAATGTTCCGTCAATGCTGAGATTTGGTGTCGCATGCCTGTCATCGCGACGCTGGTAGAGAACGCCGACATTCGGCACCTGCTCCGGGCTTGGTCGGTAGGCGTTATGTACGGCGGGACTGTCAGTAATTTTGTGCGCGAGGCAGTGCCTATCATCAGAAGACGAACCGCTCGCCGAAGGTGATGGCGAACT
>DAHUXX010000127.1 GCA_027306955.1 Acetobacteraceae bacterium
CTCGCCCGGCCGCAGCGTGTACTCGACGATGCGCACATCCGCGGTGCGCAGGATGTTCTTCATCTGGTGCGGGTTGGTGGCGGCAGGCGATGCCGCCGGCTGCTGTTCGCTCATGGGCGTTTCCTCCCGCGCGCACTCTGCGCCGGCAAGGGCCGCGCGGTCCAGGATCGCGCTATCGCGCCCGCGCCTCGTCCACCGCGCGCCAGAGATACCAGGCGGCGGTGCTGCGGTAGGGCGACCAGGCCTCGCCAATCGCCGCCAGCTCCCTCGTCCTCGGCTGCTCCGACAGGTCGTAGAGGATGCGATAGCCCTCGCGCACGCCGAAGTCGTCGACCGGCAGGATGTCCGGCCGGCCCAGCGTGAACATCAGCAGCATCTCGACGGTCCAGCGCCCGACGCCGCGGATCGCGGTGAGCCGCTCGATCAGCCGGGCGTCGGACATGCGCGCGGCCTGGCGGCGGCTCGGCACCAGGCCGCGCTCGGCGTGCACCGCGATGTCGCGGATCGCCGCGATCTTGGAGGCGCTGAAGCCGCAGCCGCGCATCGCCGCGTCGCCGAGGGAGAGCACCTCCGCGGGCGTGGGAAAGGCGCCGCTACCGAGGGCCACGAAGCGCGCGGTGATGGTGCGCGCCGCCTTGCCGTGCAGCTGCTGATGCGCGATCGCGCGCACCAGCGCCTCGTAGGGCGACTGCGTGTCCGTTTCCATGCGGCAGGGGCCGACGCGCCGCATCAGCGCGGCGAAGCGCGGGCAGGTCCGGGCGATGTGTCGGCGCGCCGCGAGCGTCATGCGGCTTCGTATCACCCGATGGCGATGCCGGCGAGCCCGATCGCGATGGCGAGCGGAAAGATCGGCCAGGCGACGCGCCAGATGCCGGCGGGCCGCGTGCCGTCGCCGAGCACGCCGGCCGCGATCGCGGTCAGTTGCGGCGAGAGCACGAGGAACAGGGTGCCGTTCTGCACCACCGGCAGGACCAGCGGCCCGAGATGCGCGGCGCGGCCCAGTGCGGCCTGCAGCGGCATCATCGCGGCGTTGGACCCGACATTGGTTCCGGCGAAGAAGCCTGCGAGCCCCGCGAGCACCGGCGAGGCAAGGGGTGCCGCGTGGCCGAGCAGGCCCGTGAGCGCGCCGGCGAGCCCCTGCGGCACCTGCGCCGCCGCCAGCACGCGCGAGAACAGCACGAAGCCCAGCAGGGCCACCGCCGGCCGCCGCGCGCGAGCGAGAGCGCCACGCAGCGCCGCGACCGGCGCCGTCCCGCGGGTCAGCAGCGCCAGCGCCACCAGCCACAGCACCATCATCGCGGAGTTGGCCGGGATCGGCGGCAGGTGCGCGACCAGCGCCAGACTCGGCGGATGGCGCCACAGGTGGCTCGCCAGCAGCGCGGCAGCGAGCAGCAGGTAGGGGAAGGCTGCGCGCAGCGCGGCCAGTACGGCGGCGGGCGTGCGCGGCGGCGCGCGCCATAGCAGCTTCACGGCCAGCACGCCGCCGGTCGCGAGCAGGCCGCACATCTCCCACGGTGCCACGCGGTGCCAGGCGATCAGCGACAGCCCGACCGCGACCACCCAAAGGAACTGCGCCGGCTTGTCGCGGGCGGGAACCGCGTGCCCCTCCGCTGCGGTCCAGCGCCAGAACAGCAGCAGCAGAAAGGGCAGGGTGGAGGCCACCACCACCGCGCTGCGCGCGGCCATCGCCTGCGGCGGAACGTCCGCCAGCGCCGCGCCCAGCGCCGTGCCGGGGCCAAGCCCGCCCCACGGGATCAGCGCCTGCGTCAGCAGCCCGATCGCCGCCGCCCGTGGGCCGGAGAGCCCGGCGGCGCGGATCAGCCCGAGCGCGAACACGCAGCCAACGCCGAACCCCGTCACCGTCTCCATGAACGGCCCGAGCAGGAAGGCGGCGATGAACAGCGTATCGGTGCGGATGCCGCCCGGCGCGTCGCGCGCGCCGACCGCGGCGTGGTAGACGAGGCCGCCGGCGATGAGCCCGACCGGAACGATCGCCAGCCACAGCCCCTGCTCCACCGCGCGCAGCAGGAACGGCGCGAGTGCGATCCCGGGCGCGATGCGCCATGCGGCGGGGAGCGTGAGCAGGATGGCGGCGAGGCAGGCGGCGGCGGGCTTCACGCGGCCGGTCGCCAGCAGCAGCACAAGCGAGGCCAGCGGCAGGACGTCGAGGGCGAGTTGCATCGGCGCTTCCTGCCATGGCGGGGCCGCCATGCGAACCCAGGGATTGACGCGACGGGCGCATGTGCAAGCCTCCGCCGCGCAAGGCCGGGGGGAACTGCATGCGTATCAGCGACATGGACTGGCGGATGGTCGAGGACTGGCTGCGGCGGGACGACCGCGCCGTGCTGCCGCTGGGCAGCGTGGAGCAGCATGCCGGGCTGTCGCTCGCGACCGACGCGATCCTCGCCGAGCGCGTCTCGGTGGAGGCGGCGGCACCGCTTGGCCTGCCGGTTTTCCCCGCGCTGCCGTTCGGCATCTCGCCCTATTTCCAGGCCTATCCCGGCAGCATCTCGCTGCGCGTCGCGACCTACGCCAACATGGTGCGCGACGTGCTGGACAGCCTCAAGCGCAACGGCTTCCGCCGCGTGCTGCTGGTCAACGGCCACGGCGGCAACCAGCCGGCCGCGGCGCTGGCGCAGGACTGGATGGTGGACAACCCGGACTGCCGCGTGCGCACGCATGACTGGTGGCGCGCGCCGCGCACCTGGGCGCAGGTGCTGGCGACGGACAAGGTGGCGAGCCACGGTTCCTGGCTCGAAAATTTTCCGTGGACGCGCCTCGCCTCCACGCCCGCCGACGGGGCGAAGGAGATGGTTGACCTCGACCGGCTCAAGACGTTGCCGCCGTTCGAGACGCGCACCATGCTGGACGACGGCAACTACGGCGGGCGGGTCGCGCGCAGCGACAACGAGATGCTGGCGATCTGGAACGTGGCGGTGGACGAGACGCGTGACGCGATGGGGGCGTGGTGATGGCGGAAAAGATTGCGGAACCGATCCTGGAACCCATCCTCGTTTGGGGTGCCGGGGCGATCGGCGGCACCATCGGCGCCTACCTGGTGCGCGCCGGGCATGACGTGACCTTCGTCGATATCGAGGGCGCGCATGTGGATGCGATCAACGGGCCCGGGCTTTCCATCATCGGTCCGATCGAGAATTTCAAGGTTCACGCCAAGGCGTTCCGGCCGGACGATCTGCGCGGCACGTGGAAGCACGTGATCCTGGCGGTGAAGGCGCACCACACGGAGGGTGCCGCGCGCGCGCTGACGCCGCACCTGGCGCAGGACGGCTACGTGCTCTCGGCGCAGAACGGGCTCAACGAGCTCATCATCCAGCGCATCGTCGGCCGCGACCGCACGATCGGCGCATTCGTCAATTTCTCGGCCGACTGGATGCGTCCGGGCGAGATCATGTTCGGCGGCCGCGGCGCGGTGGTGCTGGGCGAGCTCAACGGGCGGATGACCGGGCGCCTCGCGCGGCTGCACGCGACGCTGCTCGCCTTCGAGCCCGAGGCGGTGATGACGGATGCGATCTGGGGCTATCTCTGGGGCAAGCTCGGCTACGGCGCGATGCTGTTCGCGCAGGCGCTGGGTGGGCTCGGCATCGCCGACTGCCTCGCGCGGCCCGAGCTCCTGACTCTGTGGCGCGCGCTGGGGCGCGAGGCGGTGGAGGTGGCGCTGGCCGAGGGCGTCGACCCCAAGGGGTTCAACGGCTTCGACCCCAAGGCCTTCATGGCCAACGCGCCGGAGGCGGCGGCGGCGAAATCGGTCGCGGCGATGGTCGCGTTCAACCGGCCCAACGCCAAGACGCATTCCGGCGTGTGGCGCGACCTCTGGGTGCGCCACCGGCCGACCGAGGTCGACGTGCAGATCGCGCCGATCGCGGAGGTGGGCGCGCGGCACGGGATCGACTGCCCCAAGGTTCGCGCGCTGGTCGCCCAGATCCACGAGTGCGAGACCGGCAGGCGCAAGATGGATGACGCCAACCTCCTGGAGTTGATGGTGGCATGAATATCCGTTTCGATGGCAAGACGGTCATCGTCTCCGGCGCCGGCCACGGCATCGGCCGGGCGATCGCCCACAGCTTCGCGTCCCTCGGCGCCACGGTGCATGGCTGCGACCTCAACGCGGAGGAACTCGCGCAGACGGCGAAAGGCCAGGCGGGCATCCACACCCGCGTGCTCGACCTCGCGGACCGTGCCGCGGCGACGGAATGGGTACGCGGGATCGGGCCGGTCTTCTGCCTGGTGAACAACGCCGGCGGCGTCGCGGGCCAGGTGATGCGCCCGATCGAGGAAGTGCCGGACACGGACTGGGACCGCATCTTCGCCGTCAACGTGGGGGCGGCGATGGCGCTGTCGCGCGCCGCGGCGCCGGCGATGAAGCAGGCCCGCGAGGGGCGCATCGTCAACATTTCCTCGGGCGCCGGGTTGCAGGCCTCGCTCACCGGCATCCAGGCCTATTGCAGCGCCAAGCACGCCGTGGTCGGGCTGACGCGCCAGCTCGCGCACGAACTCGGGCGGTTCAACATCACGGTCAACTCGGTCGCCCCCGGCTTCATCCGCAGCAACGAAACCACCGAGCGGCAGTGGGAGAGCTATGGCGCGGATGGG
>DAHUXX010000143.1 GCA_027306955.1 Acetobacteraceae bacterium
CGGACCCGGACCTGCAACGCCTGCTCGGCCTCGCGCTGCGCGAGGCGGGGCGGGAGGCCGAGGCGCTCGCCGTGCTCGAAGCGGCGGCGGCGCGGATGCCGGGCGACGGCGACCTGCTTCTCGTCCTTGCCGGCGCGCTCGAGAACGCGGGGCGGCGCGCCGAGGCGATCCGGTACCTGCGCGAGGTGGCGTTCCTGCGCCCGGATCAGGCGGATTCGCACCTCCTGCTCGGCCAGATGCTGCGCGCCGAGGGCCTGGTGGACGACGCCATCGCCAGCCTGCGCGCGGCGCGCGGCCTCGACCCCGGGCGCGCCCACATCGCGCTCGCGTTCGCCGAGGCGCTGCACCAGCAGCGGCGCGACGAGGAAGCGATCGCCCATGCCGAGGCGGCGCGCGAACTCGAGCCCGGCCGTCCCGCGGCGGCGGTGCTCGAAATCGGGATTCTGACCGACCTGCGCCGGCCGCTCGAAGCGCTGGCCCGGTGCGAGGCGGCGCTCGCGCGCTTCCCCGGCGAGCCGGCGTTGCATTCCTCGCGCGGCCTCGCGCTGATGGCGGCGGGCCGGCTCGACGAGGCGGAAGCGGCCGCCAGCCAGGCGGTGGCGCTGGCGCCGCGGGATGCCGGGGCGCGGGTCAACCTCGCCGCCATCGTCAACCACGCCGGGGAGCCGGCGCGCGCGCTCGACATCTACGCCGAGGCCGAGCGTCTCGACCCCGGCAGCCCCTCGGTGCTCGCCAACCGCAGCATGACGCGGCTGCTGCTCGGCGATTACGAGGCGGGATTTCGCGAATACGAGGCGCGGCTCGCCGCCCAGCGGCCGGAGGAGCGGCGCCGCGACATCGCCGCACCCAGGCTGGCACCCGGCACCGACATCGAGGGCAGGACCGTGCTGGTGCACGCCGAGCAGGGCTACGGCGACAACATCCAGTTCGCCCGCTTCGTGCCCATGCTCGCCGCCCGGGGAGCCCGCGTGGCGCTGGAGGTGCCGCCGGGGCTCGGGCGCCTGATGGGAAGCATCGAGGGTGTGTTCCACGTCGCCGAGCAGGGCGCGCGGCTGCCTGGGCACGACTACGCGATCTCGGTCATGAGCCTGGCGTGGTTCCTCGGCGTCACGCTCGACAACCTGCCGGCGCGGGTGCCCTACCTTGCGCCGCCCGCCGACGTTCAGGCGCGCTGGGACCGGCTGCTCGAGACCGCGCTCCCCCAGCGTCCGCGCATTGGCATCGCGTGGTCCGGCAACCCGAGATTCGCCGGCTACGCCACCCGGTCGATCCCGTTCGCCACCTTCAACCGAATCCGCGCGGCGCGGCCGGAGGCAAAATTCGTGGTGCTGCAGACCCAGTACGACGAGGTGACCGCGCGGGAGATCGAGGAGGCGGACAACCTCGTGCTCGCACGCACCGCGATCCGCGACTTCGCGGACACGGCGGCGCTGATGAACCGGCTCGACCTCGTCATCTCCGGCGATACCTCGCTGGTGCACCTCGCCGGCGCGCTCGGCCGGCCGGCCTGGGTGCTGCTGCAGCGCGCGGCGGACTGGCGCTGGCTCGCCGGGCGCGAGGACAGCCCCTGGTACCCCTCGCTGCGCCTGTTCCGCCAGGAGCGGCACGGCGACTGGGACGCGGTGGTGGCGGCCGCCGCGGCTGCGCTCGGGCAACACCGTTTCGAGATTTAGCAATCCGCGTCATCGAAATCGTTGCGCCGGCGCGCGCCGCGCGGCAGGATCGGCGCAATGGAATCCACCAAGCCAGAGTTGTTGCGCCTGCCGAGCGGTCCGGCCCCGGTCCGCTGGCGCCGCAGCCGGCAGGCCCGGCGGATTTCGCTGCGCATCGACCCTGCCGACGGCGCCGTGGTCGTCACCCTGCCGCCGCGCGCCGGGCGCCGTGCGGCGATGGGGTTGCTGCACGACAACGCGGAATGGATCGCCGCCCGCCTCGCCGCCCTGCCGCTGCGCCTGCCGTTCGCGGACGGGGCACACGTGCCGGTGGACGGGGAGATGCACCACATCCGCCACGCCCCCTCGGGTCGCGCCGGCGTGCAGTTGCGCGACCGCACCATCCATGTCTCGGGCGAGGCCGAGTTCCTGCCGCGCCGGGTGGCCGACTTCCTGCGCGCCGAGGCACGCCACCGGTTCACCATGCTGGCCGTGGCTAAGGCCGGCGAGGCGGGGCTGCGGCCGCGCCGCATCACGGTCAAGGACACGCGAACCCGCTGGGGCAGCTGCTCGGCGCGCGGCGACCTTTCCTTCTGCTGGCGGCTGGTGATGGCGCCGCCCTTCGTGCAGGACTATGTGGCGGCGCACGAGGTCGCGCATCTGCGCCACATGAACCATGGCAGCCGCTTTTGGGCTCTCGTGGCGACCATGACGCCGCACACCGAGGCGGCGATGCGCTGGCTGCGCGACGAGGGGCCGCGGCTGCTGCGCGTCGGCTGATTTCCGCCACCATGGCAACAAGGTTCGCGCGCCGCGGAGCGGCGCGCACGACGGAGGCTTGGCGATGAGCCTGCCCACCACGATGACCCATATCGGCTGCAACGCCCCCGGCGGGCCGGATGTCATGGAACTGGCGGAGGGGCCGGTGCCGGAGCCGAGGCAGGACGAGGTGCTGATCCGCGTGCTTGCCGCCGGGGTGAACCGGCCGGACGTGGCGCAGCGCCAGGGCTCCTACCCGCCGCCGCCAGGCGCCAGCCCGATCCTGGGCCTCGAGGTCGCGGGCGAGGTGGTCGCGACCGGCGCCGAGGTCACGGCCTACAAGCCGGGCGACCATGTCTGCGCGCTCACCAACGGCGGCGGCTACGCGGAGTATGCGGCGGCCCCCGAGGCGCAGACGCTGCCCTGGCCCGCCGGCTACGACGCGCTGCGCGCCGCCGCGCTGCCGGAGACCTATTTCACCGTGTGGGCCAACCTGTTCATGCTCGGTCGCCTCGCCCCCGGCGAGACGGTGCTGGTGCATGGCGGCACATCGGGCATCGGCGTGACCGCGATCCAGCTCGCCCGCGAGTTCGGCGCGCGGGTCTTCACCACCGTGGGCAGCGCCGCCAAGGCGCGCGCCGCCGAGGCGCTGGGCGCGGTCGCGATCAACTACCGCGAGGCTGATTTCCTCGAGGAGGTCCGCAAGGCGACCGGCAACAAGGGCGTCGATGTGGTGCTCGACATGGTCGGCGCCGGGTATTTCGCCCGCAACATCCGCGCGCTGGCGCTGGACGGGCGGCTGGTGATCATCGCCTTCCTGCAAGGCTCCAAGGTGGAAACGTTCGACCTCGCGCCGATCATGGTTCGCCGGCTCACCGTCTGCGGCTCGACGATGCGCCCGCGCAGCACGGCGCAGAAGGGCGCGATCGCCACGGCGCTGCGCGAACGCGTCTGGCCGGTGCTCGCCGCCGGGCGCTGCGGGCCGGTCATCCACCGCACCTTCAAGCTCGCCGAGGCCGGCGCCGCGCACGCGCTGATGGAGAGCAGCGCGCATATCGGCAAGATCATGCTGGACGTCGCGCTTTAGATGGGCGCGCTCTAGACCAGCGCCATCAGCGTCGCGTTGCCGCCGGCGGCGGCGGTGTTGACGCTGATGCTGCGTTCGGCGAACAGCGCCTCCAGCCGCAGCCCGCCTGATACCGTCTGCAACGCCACAATCGCGCCGGACCGCTCGGCGAGCGCCTGCGCCAGCTCCCGCGCGCCCGCTTCGTCGCCGTCATAGAGCGCGGCATCGAAGGCCTGGTGCTGCCAGTCCGAAACCGCAACGACGTGGCCGGCGAGCCCCGGTGGCACCTTCGTGCCCTGCGCCACCAGTGCGCGGTTGCCGGTGGCGAGCGCCGCGGCGACGGTGAGGTCCGGCCGCGCGCCGAGGCACAGCACCGCCCCGCGCGGCACCAGCTCGTAGCGGTCGCGCTCGCCAACCGCGCCCTTTAGCTCCTCCGCATGGCCGAACGGGGAGGTGGCGACCAGTGCCGCGGCCTCATCGGCCGCCGGCGAGCCCGAGGCGCGCAGATGCGCGATCCACTCCGCTGCCCGCGGCGGCGGCACGCCCCTGAGCGGCGGCGGCGCGCTCGCCAGCAGGCGGTGCAGGTAGAGCGGGCCGCCGGCCTTCGGTCCGGTTCCGGAAAGATTGCGCCCACCGAACGGCTGCACGCCGACCACGGCGCCGATGAGGTCGCGATTGACGTAGATGTTGCCGGCGGCGGCGAGTGCGGTGGCACGCGCCTCGGTCTCGGCGATGCGGGTGTGCACGCCGAAGGTGAGCGCGTAGCCGGTGGCGTTCACGCTCTCGACCAGCGCGTCGAGCCGGTCGCGGCGGAAGCGCAGCAGGTGCAGCACGGGGCCGAACACCTCGCGCTTCAGCTCCGCCATGTCGCTGATCTCGATCAGCGTCGGTGCGACGAAGGTGCCGTGGGCGCAGTCCCCCGACAGGGGCAGCGTCTCCACCGTGTTGCCGCGAGCGCGCATCGCGGCGATGTGGCCGAGGATGCCGTCGCGCGCACGCGGCGAGATCACCGGGCCGACATCGGTCGCGAGCCGGTCCGGGTTGCCCACGGAAAGCTCGCGCACGGCGCCGCGCAGCATGGCGAAGATGCGCTCGGCGACATCTTCCTGAACGCACAGCACGCGCAGCGCGGAGCAGCGTTGGCCCGCCGAATCGAAGGCGGAACGAACAGCGTCGGCCACCACCTGTTCCGCCAGCGCCGAGGAATCCACCACCAGCGCGTTCTGCCCGCCGGTCTCGGCGATCAGCGGGACCGGCGCGGCCGCCATGCGCCGCGCGAGGCTCGCCTGGATGTGCCGCGCCGCCTCGGTCGAGCCGGTGAAGAGCACGCCTTTCGTGCGCGCATCGGCGACCAGCGCCGCCCCCGTCGCGGTGCCGCCAGGCAGCAGTTGCAGCGCGCCCGCGGGGACGCCGGCCGCGCGCAGGATCGCCACCGCCTGGGCCGCGATGAGCGGCGTCTCCGGCGCGGGCTTCGCCAGCACCGCGTTGCCGGCGGCGAGTGCGGCCGCGACCTGGCCAGTGAAGATGGCAAGCGGGAAATTCCACGGGCTGATGCACACCACGGGGCCGAGCGGGCGATGCGTCGCGTTGTCGAAGCCGGCGATGCCGGCGGCGTAGTAGCGCAGGAAATCGGCCGCCTCGCGCACCTCGCCGACGGCGTTGGCGAAGGACTTGCCGGCCTCGCGCACGATGAGCGGGATCAGCGCCTGCATGCGCGCCTCCAGCAGGTCCGCGGCGCCGCGCAGGATCCCGGCGCGCCGCGCGGGTGGGGTCGCGGCCCATTCCGGCGCGGCTTCCTCGGCAATCGCCATCGCGCGCGAAACGATTGCCTCGTCCGCCTCGATGACGGTGCCGACGGTGTCGCGGTGGTCGGCGGGGTTGAGCAGCAGGCGTGGCGCGCCGGGGGCGGGGCCATCGCCGAGCAACGGTTGCGCGTGCCACGGGCCGGCGCCCGCGCAACTCGTGGCCAGCGCCTCCAGCACGTTCTCGTCGGCGAGGTCGAGGCCGGCGGAGTTCGCGCGCCCCTCCAGCATGTCACGCGGCAGCTTGATCGCCGGGTGCGGCAGGCCCGGCGGCACGATCGCGGCGGCCTCCATCACCGGGTCGGCGATCAGGTCCTTCTCCGGAACGTTCGGATCGGCGATACGGTGCACGAAGGAGGCGTTGGCGCCGTTTTCCAGCAGCCGCCGCACCAGGTAGGCGAGCAGCGTCTCGTGCGTGCCCACCGGCGCGTAGATGCGGCAGGGACGGTCGAGCCGGTCCGGCCCGACAACCTGCTCGTAGAGCGGCTCGCCCATGCCGTGCAGGCATTGGAACTCGTAACGATCGCGCGGCGCGCTGGCGCCGGCGAGGGTGTGGATCGCCGCCAGCGTCATCGCGTTATGGGTGGCGAATTGCGCGAAGACCGCGTCCGGTGCCGCGAGCAGCCTGCGCGCGCAGGCGAGGTAGGAGACATCGGTGTGCACCTTGCGGGTGAACACTGGGTAGTCCGGCATGCCGTCGAGCTGCGCGCGCTTGACCTCGGCGTCCCAGTAGGCGCCCTTGACCAGGCGCACCATCAGCCGGTGCCCGGTCGCGCGCGCCAGCGAAACGATCCAGTCGAGCACGAAGGGGCCCCGCTTCTGGTAGGCCTGGACGACGAAGCCGATGCCGCCCCAGCCGGCGAGTGCGTCCTCGCGGCACAGCGCCTCCAGCAGGTCGAGCGAGGGTTCGAGCCGGTCGGCCTCCTCG
>DAHUXX010000152.1 GCA_027306955.1 Acetobacteraceae bacterium
GTACATGCCCATGCCCATGAGCGCGATGAAGCGGCCGGCGCGCGCGGTGCCCGCGACGTTGATGCCCCAGCCGAGCATGCCGACCAGGGTGAGGCTCTCGCCGAGGCCGAGCAGCAGGCGCCCGGCGAGCAGCACGCCGTAGGAAGCGAGGCGCGGCAGGGCGGGGACGGTGGAGGCGAGGCCGATGAGGCTGGCCGCGACAGAGACCGCGAGACCCCCGCTCATGCCGCGGCGCCCGCCATGGCGGTCCGCGAAGCCGCCGGCGAAGAGGCGCGTGGCGATGGTGGCGACGAAGGGCAGCCCCGCGGCGAATCCCGCGGCCGCGCCGCTGAGGTGGAGTTTGCCGGTGACATAGATGGAGATCACCGGCAGCGGTGCCGCCACGGCGAGGTAGGAGAGCGTGAGCGCCAGGGTGAGCCACCAGAGATCGAGGCCGAGGCGCGACGAGGCGGGCGGCGTCATCCTGGAAGCGGAATGAACTCGGTCTCGCCGGGGATGGTGCCGAAGCGGCCCGACCGCCAGTCCTCCTTCGCCTGCTCGATGCGTTCGCGCCGGGATGAGACGAAATTCCACCAGAGATGGCGCGGGCCGTCGAGTGGCTCGCCGCCGAGGAGGAGCGCGCGCGTCGGTGCGGCGGCCTCGATCACGATCACGTCCTCAGGGCGGAAGACGAGCATACGATGGGCACCGTACTCCTCGCCGGCGACGATGAGCGCGCCGTCGAGAATGTAGAGCGCGCGCTCCGGGTGCTCGCGCGGGAGGGACAGGCGGGCGCCGAGAGCGAGGCGCAGGTCGGCCTGCAGCGTCTCGGAGAAGGTTGCGACCGGGGACGCGAGGCCGAAAGCCTTGCCGGCGATGAGGCGGACCGCGGTGCTGCGGTCCTCGGCGCGGGGCAGGTCCGCGGCGTCGTGATGGGCGAAGCAGGGATCGGTCTCCTCGTGCGCGGCGGGCAGCGCGATCCAGCTCTGCATGCCGTGGACGGCGTGCGGTTCGACGCGATCGAACGGGGTGGTGCGTTCCGAGTGCGCGATGCCACGTCCGGCGGTCATCCAGTTGACGGCGCCGGGCTCGATGTCCTGCACCGAGCCCAGCGTGTCGCGATGGCGGATGCGGCCCTCGGTGAGGTAGGTGAGGGTCGCGAGCCCGATATGCGGGTGCGGGCGCACGTCCATCCCCTCGCCTGCCCGCATCAGCGCAGGGCCCATGTGGTCGAGGAAGACGAAGGGGCCGACCGTGCGACGTTTCGCCGAGGGAAGGACACGGCGGACCGCGAAGCCGCCGAGGTCGCGGCTGACGGGCTCGACGACGAGGATGCCGGCGCTCTCGGGGGCGAGCGTGCTCATTCCTGTTCCTGCGTCAGGACCTCGCGCAGGGCGTGGAAGGATTCCTCGTCCGGCGTGCACAGCAGGCCGCCGGTGGTTTCGCCGAGGCCGTAGGGGCGGCCGTCGAGGCGCGCGGAGAAGCCGCCGGCCTCGCGGTGCAGCAGCACGCCGGGCGCGTGGTCCCAGGGCATCAGCTTGCTGAACAGCAGGTAGTGGCAATGGCCGCCGGCGGCGAGCCGGTATTCGTGGCCGGCGCAGCGATAGACGAAGCTGGCGGCGACGCGGTCGAGCCGGCGGGCGATACGGGAGCGCAACGGTTCCGCGAGGAACCGCCAGCTCGCGGCACCGGCCATGCGCGCGACCGGTACCGGCGCGGCGACGCGAAGATCCATGGCGTGGCCGTCGGCTTCGATCCAGGCCCCTTCCCCGCGCAGCGCGAAGGCCGTGTCGCGGCCGACCGGATCGTGGATCGCCGCTGCGACGATCTCGCCGCGCACGGCGACGGCCGCCATGGAGGCGAAAAGGGAAAGGCCGTTGGCGAAGTTCCAGGTGCCGTCGAGCGGATCGACGGTGACGGCGAGCTCGGCGGCGGCGGCCTGGGAGAGCAGGTGTTGGTCGCGCTCGGCGGCTTCCTCGCCGAGGACGAAGGCGCCGGGCAGCAGGCGGGCGACGCCCTCGGCGATGCGCCGCTCGGCGGCCTCGTCGGCTTCCGTCACCACGTCCATGGGGCCGGACTTGGTGCGGATGTCGCCCGCACCGAGGCGGCGGAAGCGCGGCATGATCTCCGCCGCGGCGGCCGCCGCCAGGATGGCGCCGAGATCGAGCAGCGTCGCGCGGTTCATCGTTTCGCTGGCTGCTCGAAACGCGCGCGGTCGGCCCGGGCCAGGCGCACGGTGAGGCGCACGCCGCCCTCCTCGTCGTGGCGCTCGACCACCTCGCCGTGGCGGTAGAGCCAGGCGAGCCGCGCGCCGTCGCCGGCGGGGAGCGTGTAGGAGGCCAGCTCCATGCCGGCGGCGATGCGCGCATCGATCGCGGCGGCAAGGACGTCGAGCCCCGCGCCGGTGAGCGCCGAGACCGCGATGGCGCCGTTGCGCGCGGGCACCTGCTCGGGGCCCCCGAGCAGGTCCGCCTTGTTCAGCACCTCGATGGTGCGGCGGGGCCAGTCATCGTCGAGCATGCCGTCGGCGACCATGCCCGCGAGAACGCCAAGCACGTCGGCGCGCTGGGCGGCGCTGTCCGGATGCGCGGCGTCGCGCACGTGCAGGATGACGTCGGCGTTCGCGACTTCCTCGAGCGTGGCGCGGAACGCGGCGACGAGTTCCGTCGGCAGTTCGCTGATGAAGCCCACCGTGTCGGAGAGGATGGCGCGCCGGCCCGAAGGCAGGCGGATGGCGCGCATGGTGGGATCGAGTGTCGCGAAAAGCTGGTCACGGGCGGTGACCTCCGCGCCGGTCATGGCGTTGAACAGGGTGGACTTGCCGGCGTTGGTGTAGCCGACGAGCGCGATGACGGGGAACGGCACGCGGCTGCGCGCGCCGCGGTGCAGCGCGCGGGTGCGGCGGACCTGCTCGAGCTCTCGCTTGAGCTTGACGATGCGCTCGCCGATGAGGCGGCGGTCGGCCTCGATCTGGGTTTCGCCGGGACCGCCGAGGAAGCCGAAGCCGCCGCGCTGGCGCTCGAGGTGGGTCCAGGAACGCACCAGGCGGGAGCGCTGATATTCGAGATGCGCGAGCTCGACCTGCAGCGTGCCTTCGCGCGTCACCGCGCGCTCGCCGAAGATGTCGAGGATCAGGCCGGTGCGGTCGATGACCTTGCAGTTCCAGGCACGCTCGAGATTGCGCTGCTGCACCGGGGTGAGCTGCGCGTCCACGACGGCGAGCTCGACCTCTTCGCGCGCGATGGCATCCCGCTGTCCCGCCACCTGGCCCTCGCCAAGCAAGGTGGAGGGACGGCGCAGGCGCAGCGGCAGGATGGTGGCGTGGACGACGACGAGGCCGATGGCGCCGGCGAGCCCCACCGCCTCCGCCAGCCGCGCATCGGCGGCGCGGGAGGTATCGACGCCGCCTTCCAGCGCCGCGCGGTGCTTTTCCCAGGGCAAGATGACGGCGGCGCGGGTGGGGCCGGCCGGGCCGGTCGGCTTGCCGTCGCGGTGGGGATCGCCCCGGTCAGACGTCGGCAGGAACCGACTCCCGATGCGGCATGGTCAGCGTCGACGAGGATTGCGCACGCTCGGCCGCGCCCTCCTTCGGGCCCTCGAAAAGCTGGATCGGCGCGCCCGGCATGACGGTGCTGATGGCGTGCTTGTAGACGAGCTGGGTGTGCCCGTCGCGGCGCAGCAGCATGGAGAAATTGTCGAACCAGGTGATGATGCCCTGCAGTTTCACACCGTTGACGAGAAACACCGTCACGGGGGTCTTGCTCTTGCGCACGTGGTTCAGGAACACGTCCTGCACGTTTTGCGATTTTTCGGTAGCCACGGCCGGGATCCTTTTGTTGCTACGGCTTAGTGCCAATTGACGGGCGAGCCCGCCGATGTTTCCCGGTCCGCCCATTCGGCGGCCAAAACCGGTATTATGCATTGCAGCATAACATGCCCTGCTGCAGGCGCGCACATGATTCGTGGCTGGGTTGCTATCGGCAAAGTCGTTGCCTAGGAAATGGGCAAATCTGTGGTGAAAGCGCGGCCGCGCTCCGGCATCGGGCCGGATCATGCCGTGACGAAGGGAGAAGCGCGTGATCGCATCGACGCCCGACAGCAAGGTTTTCCGTGACATCTTCTCGACCGAGGCGATGCGGGCGGTGTTCTCCGACGAAGGGCGGGTGCAGGCCTATCTCGACATCGAGGCTGCACTGGCGCGCGTACAGGGCCGGCTCGGGATCATTCCCGCGGAGGCCGCGGCAGCGATCCAGAAGCACTGCGACGCGCGCGGCTACGACATGGAATTGCTGAAGCGGCAGACCGAGCGCATCGGCTATCCGGTGCTGCCGGTGGTGCAGCAGCTGGTTGCCAGGGTGCCGGGCGGGCTGGGTGAGTGGTGCCATTGGGGGGCGACCACGCAGGATATCACGGATACCGCGACCATCCTGCAGATCAGGAAGGGTCTCGATCTCGTCGAGGTGGAACTGGAGGCGATCTGCGCCGCCCTTGCGCGCCACGCACGCGAGCATCGCGACACGGTGATGGCCGGGCGCAGCAACCTGCAGCAGGCGACGCCCATCACCTTCGGCTACAAATGCGCGGTCCTGCTGGCGGGTTTCCGACGGCATCTGCAACGGCTCGCGGAGCTGCGGCCGCGGGTGCTCGTGGGCGAGTTCGGCGGCGCGACGGGCACGCTGGCCTCGCTCGGCGAGGCCGGGTTCGCGGTGCAGGACGGGCTGATGGCGGAGCTCGGGCTCGGCGTGCCGGAGATCGCCTGGCACACGGTGCGCGACCGCATCGCCGAGGTCGGCTGCTTCCTCGGTCTCGTCACCGGACTGTGCGGCAAGATCAGCATGGACGTGAAGCTGATGATGCAGACCGAGGTGGAGGAGGCGTTCGAGCCCTTCCATGCCGGGCGCGGCTCCTCCTCCACCATGCCGCAGAAGCGCAACCCGATCGCCTCGCTCTACATCCATTCGACGGCCTCGATCGTGCGGCAGAACGTAGCCTCCCTGCTCGACGCGATGATCGAGGACCATGAGCGCAGCACCGGGCCGTGGGAGATCGAGTGGATCGTGGTGCCGGAGATCTTCCTGCTGAGCGCGGGGTGCCTGGCGCAGACCCGCGCGCTGGTGGAAGGAATGACCGTGGACCCCACGCGGATGCGGGCCAATCTCGACCTCACCAAGGGGCTGATCGTATCCGAGGCGGTGATGATGGGGCTGGGCCCGGCGCTGGGTCGGCAGCGGGCGCATGACGTTGTCTATGACATCTGTCGGGAGGTGGTGGCGGGCAAGGGGAGCTTCCTCGATCTGTTGGCGGAACATCCCGAGATCCGGCCGCACGCGGATCGCCCGGCGCTGGCTGCGATGCTCGACCCCGCGAACTACACGGGGCTGGCGGGGGCGATGGTCGATCGCGTGCTGGCGAGGGAGCCGTGACGCCGGACATGGAGCATCTGCGCAGCTGGATCGGGCGGCGGGAGACGGCGGAGGACCGCGTCGATCCCTGGCGGGTGGCGGCGATGTCCGCCACGCTCGACCGCGACGACCCCGCGCCGCGCGATGGCGATACGCTGCCGCCGCTGTGGCACTGGACATGTTTCCTGCCGACGACGCGCCAATCGGAACTCGGGCCGGACGGGCACGCGAAGCGCGGCGGGTTCCTGCCGCCGGTGGAGCTGCCGCGGCGGATGTGGGCGGGCGGGCGGCTGCATTTCGTCCAGCCGCTGCGCGTCGGCGAGCGCGTGAGGCGGGAATCCACCATCGCGGATGTTTCGGTGAAGGAAGGACGTGCGGGCACACTGGTCTTCGTGCTGGTGCGGCACGCGATCTCGGGCGAGGACGGGCCGGCGATCGAGGAGGAGCACGACATCGTCTATCGCGCTGCCCAGGCGCCGGGCGAGGCGCCGGCCCCTCCCCGCCCGGCGCGCGCGGATGCCGCCTGGTCGCGGATCATCGTGCCGGACGATATCCTGCTGTTCCGCTACTCGGCGCTGACCTTCAACGGGCACCGCATCCACTATGACCGGCGCTACGTGACCGGGGCGGAGGGATATCCGGGGCTGATCGTGCACGGGCCCTTGATGGCCACGTTGCTGCTGGACCTGGTGCGGCGGAACTCCGCGCGGCGGGTGGCGAGCTTCCGTTTCCGCGCGCTGGCGCCGGTGTTCGATACGGCGCCGTTCCATGTGCGCGGCGCGCCGGCCGGGGCGGGCGCCGAGCTGTGGATCGCGGGCGCGGATGGCGGGATGCGGATGGAGGCGGACGCGGTGCTGGTGTAGGACCGCGCCTGCGCTCCCATCCGCTATGCCTTGCCCTCGGCTTTGAGCTGGGCGGCGATGGTGAGGCGGGAGACGGTAAAGACGTGGGATTGCGCCATCGCGGTCTCGGTGCGGTCGCGCACGTCGGCGAGGAAGGCGGCGAAATAGGGGAGCGGCCGGCCCTCGCAGGCGATGTGGCGCGTGCCCTTCCTGTCGACGAGGAAGAGATGGTCGGTGCCGGGCCTGCCCTCGACATCGACGTACTTGCGCAGCTCGATCGTGCCCTCGGCGCCGAGCACCATGATGCGCCCGTCGCCCCATGTGGGCAGGCCGTCCGGGGTGAACCAGTCGACGCGCACATAGCCGCGCGGACCCTCGCTGCCGAGCACGACCTCGCCGAAGTCCTGGAATCCCGGCCTGGTCCCGAAGCTGCCGACGCGGGCGAGTTCGACGCGCGGCTCCCGCGCGCCGGTGAAGGCGATGAACTGGTCGATCTGGTGCGAGGCGATATCCCCGAGGATGCCGCCGTAGCGCTCGCGCTCCCAGAACCAGGCGGGGCGGATCGGCGCGTTGAGCCGGTGCGGGCCAAGGCCGATGGTCTGCACGACGCGGCCGATGGCGCCGGCGCGGACCAGGGCGAGCGCCTCGTACGTTGAGGGGGTGAGGAAGCGCTCGGTGAAGCAGGTGTGCCAGATGCACTTCGTTTCGCGGACGCAATCCTCCAGCGCCTCGAGATCGTCGAGCGTGGTGACACC
>DAHUXX010000163.1 GCA_027306955.1 Acetobacteraceae bacterium
CCGCGGGCGCGGCGGCGGCCGGCTTCGCCGGAGCGGCTGGCGGGGCAGCCGCCGGAGCCGCGGCGGCGGCGGCGGGCAGCGGCATCGGCTTGTCGGAAAGCGTGCGCAGATAGGCGACGACTTCGGCGCGCTGCTGTTCGCTGCTGATGCCGGCGAAGGCCATGCGCGTGCCCGGCACTTCCTTCATCGGCGCCGCGAGCCAGGTGTTGAGCGCGTCATAGGTCCACGTGCCCTTCATCTTGTCCTTGAAGGCGCTGCTGTAGCTGAAGCCGGGCTCCGCGCCCTGCTTGCGGCCGACCACGTCCCACAGGTTCGGCCCGACCAGCGTCTTGCCGCCCTTGTCGAGCGTGTGGCAGGCGGCGCAGATGCCGTGCACCGTGGTGGCACCCTTGGCGGGGTCGGCCTTGGCGACCATCTCCGCGAAGCTCGGCGCGGCGGCGGCAGCGGCAGCCGGCTTGGCCGCGGCCGCCGGCTTCGGTGCCTCGGCGGCGATCTCGGCCGCGGTCGGCAGCGGCATCGGGTTCTTCGACAGCGTGCGCAGGAAGGCGATCACGTCGGCGCGCTGCTTGTCGTTCGAGATGCCCGCGAAGGCCATCCGCGTGCCCGGCACCTCCTTCATCGGACCGGCGAGCCAGGTGTTGAGGGCGGCGTACGTCCAGGTGCCTTTCATCTTGGCCTTGAACGCGTCGCTGTAGGAGAAGCCGGGCTCCGCACCCTGCTTGCGACCGACGACGCCGTACAGGTTGGGTCCGACCAGCGTCTTTCCGCCCTCGTTATAGGTGTGGCAGGCGGCGCAGATATGCGCGACCTCGGTCTCGCCGGCCTTGACGTCCGCGGTCGCGAGCAGACCCAGGATCGGGCCCGGGCCCGTGGGCGCCGCGGCGGCCGGCGCGCTGGTCTGCGCGACCTCGATCTTGATCGGCGGCTTGGTCGGGTTGTGGCTCACCACGAGCCCGTCGGCGATGAACCCCGTCACCATAAAGGCGATTCCTGCCACCAGGACGGCGGCGACCGCCTTGTTGACGTCCATGCTGTTCATGCGCGCGACTCCGGCTCGACGGGCATGCGGCTACACCGCCCACCCCGCGGTTTCAAGTTGCGGCGCACCATATGGATGCGACAGCGCGGCATCAAGCCGCCGCGGCGGGCTTCCGAAAGGTTTTCGTGCGTTGGCCGGCCGCCCCCTTCTGCACACGCGAGCCGCGCGCTACACGGCGGGCATGAGCCGCAGCGAGCCATGTCCGCGCCTCTTGGTGCCCGGCGCGTGAATCCCATCGTCGTCATTCCCGCGCGCATGGCCGCGACCAGGCTGCCGGGCAAACCGCTCGCCGATATCCACGGCAAGCCGATGATCGTGCATTGCCTCGACCGCGCGCGCGAGGCGGGGATCGGCCCCGCCGCCGTGGCCGCGGGCGACGCCGAGATCGTCGCCGCCGTGACTGCTTCCGGCGGCACGGCGGTACTCACGGACCCGAACCTGCCGCGCGGCACGGACCGGGTGGATGCCGCGCTGAAGTCCCTCGACCCCGAGGGAAGGCACGACATCGTGGTCAACCTGCAGGGCGACCTGCCGAGCATCCCGCCGGCCTATCTCAGGGCGGTGCTGGCGCCGCTCGCGCAACCCGGCTTCGACATCGCGACCCTGGTCGCCCCGATCGAGGACGAGGCGGAGGCCAGGGCGCCCTCCGTGGTGAAGGCGGTCTGCGGTTTTCCGCCCGGCGAGGACGTCACCGCGGCACTCTATTTCTCCCGCGCGCAAGTGCCCTATGGCGAGGGGCCGCTGTGGCACCATATCGGCATCTACGCCTTCCGCCGCGCCGCGTTGTCGCGGTTTGTCTCGCTGCCGCAATCGCCGCTGGAACTGCGCGAGGCACTGGAGCAGCTGCGCGCGCTTGAAGCCGGCATGCGCATCGGTTGCGCGCGCGTCGAGGTGGCACCCTTCGGCGTCGATACGCCGGCCGATCTCGCCCGCGCCCGCGCCGCGCTCGCCTTGCGGCCATAGCCGGCGCCCTACGAGGATACCCGCCCGAGGATACCGACATGACCCATGTGATCGCCTTCCAGGGCCGCCCCGGCGCCTATTCCGACCTCGCCTGTCGGCGCGCCTATCCCAACTGGCGCACCCTGCCCTGCGAGACCTTCGAGGCCGCGATCGAGGCGGTGCGCGGCGGGCAGGCGCAGCTCGGCATGTTGCCCTGCGAGAACAGCCTCGCCGGGCGCGTGCCGGATATCCATTCGCTGCTGCCGGACAGCGGGCTCACCATCGTGGGCGAGGCGTTCCAGCGCGTCGAACACTGCCTGCTGGCGCCGAAGGGGGCGACGATCGCCGGGCTCAGGCGCGCGCATTCGCACGCGGTGGCGCTCGGCCAGGTGCGCCGGGTGATCAAGGAACTCGGCCTCACGCCGGTGATCGAGGCGGACACCGCGGGTGCCGCGGAGCAGGTCGCGGCGTGGAACAACAAGGAGGACGCCGCCATCGCCTCGGAGCTGGCGGCGGAGCTGTTCGGGCTCGAGATCCTGCGCCGCAACGTCGAGGACGCGGCGCACAACACCACGCGCTTCTACGTCGTCTCCCGCGAGCGCCCGCCGCTGCTGCCGACGCAGCCGGGCATCATCACCACCTTCGTGTTTCGTGTGCGCAACGTTCCCGCGGCGTTGTACAAGGCGCTGGGCGGCTTCGCCACCAACGGCGTTAACATGACCAAGCTCGAGAGCTACATGCTCGACGGGCAGTTCACCGCGACGCAGTTCCTCTGCGACGTGGACGGGCACCCGGAAAGCCCGCCGCTGCGCCGCGCGCTGGAGGAGCTCTCGTTCTTCTCTCGCGAGGTGCGCATCCTCGGCGTCTACCCCGCCGCCGCGTTCCGCGCCGAACAGCCGGAAGCCGACTAACACTCCCGGCCCCCACCAGGAGCCCGAGGCTCCCGGACCCGGCACCTACAGCAGCGACAGCTGCGCCTCTTCGTTCCGGGTACCTTCCGGCACCCCGAACCGGGACGTGTCGAGCGACATATGCTGGTCGAGGCCCCATTGCCGCGCCGCGCGCTGGAACCGCCGCGCGATGAGATCCGCATAGACGCCGACGCCGGTGAAGCGGTGGCCGAAGCGCGAATCGTTGAGCCCGCCGGCACGGGTCTGGCGGATCAGCGACAGCACCTTCGCCGCGCGTTCCGGCCGGTGCTCGGCGAGCCAGGCTTCGAACATCTCCTTCAACTCGTGTGGCAGGCGCAGCAGGATGTAACCGGCCTCGCGCGCGCCGGCCTTCGCCGCGGCCTCCAGGATGTTCTCGAGTTCCGCGTCGTTGAGGCCAGGGATCATCGGCGCGGCGAGCACCGAGACCGGCACGCCCTCGCGCGCCAGCGCCGCGACGGCGGCCAGCCGGCGCGAGGGGGTCGCGGCGCGCGGCTCCATCACGCGGGCGAGGCCCGCGTCCAGCGTCGTCACCGAGAGATGTACGCGCACCAGGTTGCGCGCCGCAAGCTTCCTGAGGATGTCGAGATCGCGCAGCACGCCCGCGGATTTGGTGACGATGCTCACGGGGTGGCCATAGCGCTCCAGCACCGCCAGCACCGCGCGCGTCAGGCCGAGCGTGCGCTCGACCGGCTGGTAGGGATCGGTGTTGGAGCCGAGCGCGAGCGTGCGCGGCACGTAGCCGGGCTTCCTCAGCTCGCGCTCCAGCAGTGTCGCGATCTCCGGCTTGAACAGCAGCTTCGTTTCGAAATCGAGGCCAGGCGAGTAGCCGAGATAGGCGTGCGTCGGGCGCGCGTAGCAGTAGATGCAACCATGCTCGCAGCCGCGATACGGGTTCACCGCGCGGTCGAAGCCGATATCCGGCGACTGGTTCCAGCTGATCGCCGTACGCGTCGCGTCCCTGGTCAGCGTGGTGGCGAGCGGCGGCAACTCGGCGAACTCCGCCAGCGTCTCCCACCCGTCGTCGAAGGCCGCCACGCTCTGGCGATCGAAGCGGTTGGCGGGGTTGTCCACCGCGCCACGGCCGCGCCGCAGCGAGATGGGCAGGCTGGTTCCGCCCGGAAGTGTGGCACGATCAGGCGTCATGGCACGTGTTCCCGCTTCGTTCTCGGACTACCCTGCCGAAACCGCGAAAACCGGTCAAGAACATCTTGAGAACATAGATATCGTGATCCCAACCCTGGACGCCGCGGCGACGCTGCCAGCGACCCTCGCGGCCATCGGGCGGGGAATCGCCGTCATCGTCGCGGATGGCGGCAGCACCGACGCGACAAGCGCGCTTGCGGCGGCGGCTGGCGGGCGGGTGCTCGAAGCCGCGAGGGGCCGCGGCCCGCAGCTTGCGGCAGGGATCGCCGCAAGCGGCTCGCCATGGCTGCTGCTGCTGCACGCCGACACGCGGCTCGGCGCGGACTGGCGCGCGGCGGCGCTGGCGCATATGCGGGCCCATCCCGATCGCGCCGGCTATTTCCGCCTGACGCTGGACAGCGGGCGGCCCGCGGCGCGCCGGCTGGAACGCCTCGTCGCCTGGCGCTGCCGGGCGCTGGCGCTGCCCTATGGCGACCAGGGGCTGCTGATCCCTCGCGGACTGCTCGACGCGGTGGGCGGCATGCGCGATCTGCCGCTGATGGAAGATGTCGATCTCGTGCGACGGCTGGGGCGGCGCCGGCTCGCGCCGCTGGCCGCGACGGCCACGACCTCGGCCGCGCGCTACGAGCGGGGCGGCTACCTGCGCCGCCCGATGCGCAACCTCTCCTGCCTCGCGCTCTGGTTCCTCGGCGTGCCGCCGCGCATCATCGCGCGGCTTTACGGGTGAAGGACCTCGTCATTGTCTTCGCCCGCGCGCCGCGCCTGGGTACCGTCAAGCGGCGGCTGGCGGCGGAAATCGGCCAGCGCGAGGCGCTGCGCTTCCACGCCGGCAACCTCTTTCGGGTTGTGCGCGAGCTCGCGCGCGACCGCCGCTTCGCCACCATGGTGGCGATCACGCCCGATGGCGCGCGGCTGCGCGTGCCGGCAGCGGTGGTGCCGCAGGGCCGCGGCGACCTCGGCGCCCGCATGGCGCGAGCGCTGGCCCGCGCGCGGCGCGTCGTCGTCGTCGGCTGCGACATACCGGACCTCCGCGCCGCCGATGTCGCGGCCGCCTTCCGTGCGCTCGGCCGGGCCGACGCGGTGTTCGGGCCCGCCGCGGATGGCGGGTACTGGCTGGTCGGCCTCGGCCCGCGCCGCCCAGGCCGCCCGTTCCGCGCCGTGCGCTGGTCCACGCGCCACGCGCTCGCCGACACGCTGGCGAATTTCGCGCGCCATCGCGTCGCGCTGCTGCGCATGCTCGCGGACGTCGATACCGCGACCGATCTGCGCGGCTGGCGACGACGCCGCCTCAGCTGGCCTTGCGCAAATGCTCCTGCAGCCGGGGCATGAGCTCAACGAGGTTGCAGGGACGGTGCCGGATGTCGAGTTGGGTGGACAGGATCCCGTCCCACGCGTCCTTCACCGCGCCAGTGCTGCCGGGCAGCGCGAAGAGGTAGGTGCCGCGCGCCACGCCGCCGAGAGCGCGGGACTGCATCGTCGAGGTGCCGATGGTCTGGTAGCTCAGCATGCGGAACAGCTCGCCGAACCCCTCGATGCGCTTCTCCAGCACGCGCTCGAACGCCTCGGGTGTCACGTCGCGGCCGGTGATGCCGGTGCCGCCGGTGCTGAGCACCACGTCGACCCTGGGATCGTCGATCCACGCCGCGAGCTGGGCCGCGATGTCGTCCACCTCGTCGCGCAGCAGCTTGCGGTCGGCGAGGTGATGCCCCGCCGCCTCGAGGCGCGCGACGAGCGTGTCGCCGGAGCGGTCCTCGGCGAGGCTGCGCGTGTCCGAGACCGTCAGGACGGCGATGTTGACGGGCTGGAAGGGGCGGGATTCGTCAATGGGCATGGCGGCGCCTGACAGCAGCGAGGGGGTCGTCTATCGCGCCGGACGGTAGCGCGGCCAGGTGTCGGCCGCCAGCGCGTCGAGCGAGGCGGGAACCCGGCCCATCCGCGCGGCGTAAAGCCATGTATAGGTGAGCACGCGCGGGATGAAGGCGCGGGTCTCGTCGATCGGGATCGCCTCGAGGAACATCAGCGGGTCGCCGTGGTCGACGATGCGCTTCGACCAGCTCGCAAACGCGTTCGGGCCGGCGTTGTAGCTCGCGAGCACCTTCAGCAGGTTGGCGTCGATCCCGGGGCTGGCGCCGAGCCAGGCGAGGTAGCGCTCGCCCAGGGCGAGGTTGTTCGCGGGGTCGAACACGTTGCCGGGCCTGCCGCCGGTGATGAAATCGGCCGTCGCGGGCATGATCTGCATCAGCCCGCTGGCGCCGGCGCGCGAGACCAGCCGCACCTCGAAATTCGATTCCGTCCGCGCGATGCCAAGGACCAGCGCGGGATCCGTGGTGAAGCCGCCGCGCGGCGCCAGGCGCGGCACGGTGAAGCGGATGCTCGCGCGCGGCTGCCCGGCGATGGCGGCGACGAGGTCGGCGGCCTGGGTGGCGAGCATGCCCATGCGCGCGCGCTGCGCCACCAGCATCACCGAGCGCGCGAGCGAGGGGTCGGAGGCGGCCGCGAGCGCCAGTTCCGACTCCGCCGTGGCACGCTCGCCCACCTGCAGCAAAGCGAAGGCCTGCGCGCCGGCCGGCGTCGCCATCAGCGCGTCCACGTCCGCCTCGCCCAGCGTATCCACCGGGCCGGCGCCGGGAAGCGCGGGGCCGAGCAGGCTCATGCCCAGGATGCGCCGGGCGATCAGGCCATAGAAAGTCGCGGATTCCCGTGCGGCACGCTTGAGCCAGACCGCGGTGCCATGGGAATCGTGCAGCACGAAGTGCGCGCGCGCGGCCCAGAAGGCGGCGGCGGCTCGCAGGTTGGGGGTGGTGCGCGGGGCGAGCCAGGCGGCCTCGAACATCGGGCGCGCCTTGGCCGGCTCGTCCATGCGCCACGCCGCGAGGCCGGCGACGAACCCGGCCAGCGCCGGCGCCTCGCAACCCGGATGGCCGATGCACTCGTGCGTCGCGGGGGCGGCGGTGTCGTAGGCTTCCTGGTCGCGGTTCTCGAGGAACAGCACGTGCCCCGCTTCCGCCCGCAGCATCGCCTCGTAGGCGGGCGGAACGCGGCTGCGCGCGATCAGCGTCGCGGCGGCGTACGGCGCGCGGCCATGGGCGGCGGCGAGCACCTGCTGGTCGAGCACCCAGTTGCGCTGCAGGTCAGGCCCCGGCGCCAGATCCGGGTTCGGCGCGTCGACCGGGGGCGGGAGCGGAGCGAGCGTCGGCAGCACCGGCGCTGGCGGGGGCCTGGCTCCCGGCGGCAGGCGCTGCAGGAGCAGCCCGTGGATCTGCGGCGCCTCGGCCAGCGTGGGCCAGCGGGCGAGCCAGGCCTCCAGCGTCTTCGCACCGGGATGCGTGCCGGGACCGAGGTAGCGATTGGCGAGCACATGGCCGAGCATCGCCTGGCCGAGCGGGGTCGAGGTATCGAGGCCGGGATCGAGGGCAGCGGCGCGGGCAGCCTCGCCGCGTTCCTGTGTCGTGAGGATGGCGCGCAGCAGCGCGGCCTGGCTCGGCGTCAGCGGCTCGGGCAACGCCACCGGGTGCGCCGGCGACAGGCGCGGCACGGCAAAGGCCACGTCCGAACGGCGACGCGTGGGCGTGGCGCGTCCGGGCGTGGATGCTCCGCTATGGGCCTCGGCAATTCCGGCGCTCGCCAGAAGGACGGCTCCGGCGAGGAGAGTGCGCAGCGCGCGGGCCGGGGCCACGAGGCGGGAGGGGGTGAGACCGCTCTCTCGCATGGCGGCGCGGCCCTAGCCGCTCGCGGTCCATGGGGGCAACCCTCTTGCGAATCGGTCGATCTCAGATCATGAGACGGGGTTGACAAGAAAAAAGTTTGCGTTCCACGGCGGCGGCGTCTCAGCCCGCGGCATCGCGATCAAGCGTGCGACGCAAGAGAATCAGGTCCGCCCACGCTTCGCGCTTCGCGCCGGGGGTGCGCAACAGATAGGCGGGATGGAGCATCGGCAAGACCGGGACGGGATTTTCCAGCCCAGGAATTGCCACATTTCGCCAGGAGCCGCGCAGCGAACGAATACCTGCCTTGCTCCCCGTGACGGCCCGCGTGGCCATGGCACCGAGCAGCACCAGCCGTCGCGGTCGCACCAGCACGATGTGTCGCATCAGAAACGGCAGGCAGATCGCCACCTCGGCATCGGTCGGGTTGCGGTTGCCCGGTGGCCGCCAGGGAATGAGGTTGGTGATCAGCAACCGCGTGCGGTCGAGTCCGATGGATGCAAGCATACGGTCGAGCAGCTTGCCCGAGGGCCCGACGAAGGGCAGGCCCGCGCGATCCTCCTCCGCCCCCGGGCCCTCGCCCACGAACATCAGGCCGGATTCGGGATTGCCGTCGGAAAAGACCAGATTCGTTGCGGTGGCGGCGAGCGCACAGCCGTCGAACGCGGCCAGCGCGGCGCGCAGTGCCTCGCGCGTGGCGGCGGCGGCGGCGACCTCCTCGGCGCGGCGTGCCGCGGGGACTGTCCGCAGCGCGGATGCGGCGGGATGCTCCGGCCGCGCGTCGCGAGGTGGGCGCGCGGGTGGCGGGGGGGGCGACGTCGCCGCCGGAACGACGGCACGTGGCGTCTCGCGCCGGGCGAGCCGGTCCACCGGCGCCTCGGCGATCGCCTCGTCGGCGCCGATCTCGATCTGCCAGCGCAGCGCCGCGAATTCGTCCACCGCGCTCCTTCCCTCGCCTCTTTCCAAGCCCGCCGCTGTTGCTAGACCATCCCTCCCGCCGCCCGCAACGCGGCACCGTATGAGGGGAACGCGATGACCGAGCGCGAGACGATGGAGTTCGACGTGTTGATCGTGGGGGCCGGCCCCGCGGGACTCGCCGCCGCCATCCGCCTCAAGCAGCTGCAGCCGGAGCTCGGCGTCTGTGTCGTCGAGAAGGGCAGCGAGGTGGGCGCCCACATCATCTCGGGCGCGGTCATCGAGCCGCGCGCGCTCGACGAGCTGTTGCCGGGCTGGCGCGACGACGAGCCGCCGCTTTCCACCGAGGCGACGGAGGACCGCTTCCTCTGGCTCACCGCCGGCCGCTCGTTCCAGCTGCCGACGCCGCCCTCGATGCACAACAAGGGCAACTACATCGGCTCGCTCGGCTCGGTGGTGCGCTGGATGGGCGCGCGCGCCGAGGCGCTCGGCGTCGAGATCTACCCGGGCTTCGCGGCGGCAGCGCCGATCGTGGAGGATGGGGCGATGCGGGGCGTCGTCACCGGCGACGTGGGCATCGGGCGCGACGGGAGCGGGGGCCGAACTTCCAGCCGGGGATGGAACTGCGCGCGCGCCACACGATCCTCGCCGAGGGCTGCCGCGGCTCCATCACCAAGAAGCTGTTCGACGCCTTCGACCTGCGCCGCGGCGCGGCGCCGCAGACCTACGGCATCGGCATCAAGGAACTCTGGGAGGTGCCGGCCGAGACGCACCGCAAGGGACTGGTGCTGCACACGATCGGCTGGCCGCTGGACAGTGCCACCTATGGCGGTTCGTTCCTCTACCACTGGGGCGAGAACCTGGTTTCCTACGGCTTCGTCGTCGGGCTCGACTACCGCAACCCGTGGCTCTCGCCGTTCGAGGAGATGCAGCGGCTCAAGACGCACCCGGCGGTGCGCGGGAACTTCAAGGGCGGGCGGCGCATCGCCTATGGCGCGCGCGCGATCTCCGAGGGCGGGCTGCAATCGTTGCCGAAGCTCACCTTTCCCGGCGGCTGCCTCGCGGGCGACACGGCCGGCTTCCTCAACGTGCCGAAGATCAAGGGCACACACGCGGCGATGAAGTCCGGCATGTTGGCGGCCGAGGCGGTGCTGGCCGCGCGCGCGCTGGGCGAGGCGGAGCCCGTGGCGCTGACCGAGGCGTTCCGCGGCAGCTGGCTGCATGAGGAGCTCGCGGCCGTGCGCAACATCCGCCCGGGCTTCGCGAGATGGGGGCTGTGGGGCGGGCTCGTGAACGCCGCCATCGACACCTACGTTTTCCGCGGCAAGGCGCCGTGGACGCTCGGCTACAAGCACGCCGACAACGAAACGCTGCTCGAGGCGGACGCGGCGCCGCCGATCGCCTATCCGAAGCCGGACGGCGTGCTGGGCTTCGACCGCAATTCGTCGGTCTTCATCAGCAACACCAACCACGCGGAGAACCAGCCCGCGCACCTGAGGCTGCGCGAGCCCGACAAGGCGATCGCGCGCAACTGGATCAGCTTCCGCAGCCCGGAGACGCGGTACTGCCCGGCGGGCGTCTACGAGATCGTGGGTGCGGAGGAGGGCAAGCCACGGCTGCAGATCAACGCGCAGAACTGCGTGCACTGCAAGACCTGCGACATCAAGGACCCCGGCCAGAACATCGACTGGTGTACGCCCGAGGGCGGCGGCGGGCCGAACTATCCCGCGGGGATGTAGCGCCTCACAGCCCCAGCATGTGCGGCAGCCAGAGCGAGATCGCGGGGATGTAGGTGACCAGCATCAGCACCGCGAGCATGACCAGGTAGAACGGCC
>DAHUXX010000165.1 GCA_027306955.1 Acetobacteraceae bacterium
TACAGCGCCAGCAACGTGACGCTGATACGCGGCGAGGGCGGGTCGATCATCGTCGATACCGCGGCGAACACGGTGGATGCGCGGGCGATCGTGGCCGCGTTCGGCGAGCGCCTGGTGCGGCCGGTGCGAGCGATTGTCTACACGCACAACCATCCAGATCATTCCGGTGGCGCGACGGTGTTCGCGGGGGGCGACGGGCCGGAGATTGTCAGCCACGAGACGCTGCTGCGGTCGGCGCCGGAGTTCGCGCGCGGGACGCGCGGCGGAGGCGACGCGTTTGGCGCGGCGCTGCCGGACGGGTTGTTCATCAACGCGGGAACGCAGCTCGAATACGGGCGGACGACACCGCATACCCGCGAAGGGTTCCTGGCACCGACGCGGGTTTTTCGTGGCGAAGAGGAAACGATCGTGGTGGAAGGCGTGCGGATGCGGCTGCTGCACACGCCGGGCGAGTCGGCGGAGAACACCGCCGTGTGGATTCCCGAAAAGGGCGTGCTGCTGCCGGGTGACGATTTCTACAAGTCCTATCCGAATATCTCGCCGCTACGGGGCGTGCGGCTGCGCCCACCGCAGACGTGGATCGCGAGCCTGGAGCGGATGATCGGGCTCGATGCCGAGTATCTGGTGCAGGGGCATATGCGGCCGATCCTGGGCAGGGCAGCGGTGCGCGAGGCGCTCTCGGTGTATCGGGATGGAATAGGTTCGATCTATGAACAGACGCTGGCGGGCATCCGGGCAGGGAGGACGCCGGATGAGCTGGTGCAGGAGGTGCGGCTGCCGCCGGAACTGGCGCGCCACCCCTATCTGCAGGAATATTACGGCAGCGTGGCTTGGACGGTGCGCGGGATCTACGCGGATTATGTCGGCTGGTTCGATGGGAACGCCACGAACATCTTTCCGCTCCCGGCGGCGGAGCGGGCCAGGCGGATGCTGGAGCTGGTGGGCGGTGCCGGGGCGATGCTGGCGCGGACGCGCGAGGCGCTTGCGGCTGGCGTGTTCCAGTGGGCGGCGGAGCTTGCCGATTTCGTGCTGGCGGTCGATGCGGGGAACGGCGAGGCAAGGCAGCTCAAGGCCGCGGCGTTGACGGAGCTTGGCGAGCGGCAGGTGAACGCGACGGCGCGGAACTACTACCTGACGTCGGCGCGGTTTCTGCTCGGCGGCGAATGGCGGGTGGAATAGCGCGTGGCTCGACGGCGGCCCGCGAGGCCCTTAGATTCCGGCCATGACCGGAGAAACACCATGACCGACGTGCGACCGAACCGCCCCGCCCGCGCCGACGATCCGCAAACGCCGGATGTTCCCGAGCCGCTGGGGCCGGAACGCGAGGAGCCGGAGGAGAACAAGGCCTTTACATCGCCGGTCAACGAGCTGGAGAGCCGGCTGCTGCGGCAGCGCAAGGTGCTCGTGTTCGGCGCCATCGACGACAAGCTGGCGCGCGACGTAACCGGGCGGCTGCTCGCGCTCGCGACCAGCCCGCAGCCCATCGACGTCTACATCAACTCGCCGGGCGGGCATGTCGAGAGCGGCGATACGATCCACGACATGATCCGCTTCGTGGACGCGATGGCGCCGGTGCGGGTGATCGGCACGGGCTGGGTGGCGAGCGCCGGTGCCTTGATTTTTCTGGCCGGCGCGAAGGAGCGGCGCTTGTGCCTGCCGAACACGCGATTTCTGCTGCACCAGCCGATGGGCGGCGTGCGGGGACCGGCGACCGACATCAACATCGAGGCGATGGAGATCGTGAAGATGCGCGAGCGCATCAATCGCATCATCGCCCGCGAGACGGGACAGTCGCTGGAAAAGGTCGAGCGCGACACCGACCGCAATTACTGGATGAGCGCGGAGGAAGCGATCGCCTACGGCATGGTGAGCCGGATCGTCGCCGACCTGAAGGAACTCGGACAGGGTTAGAGCTTCACGTCGTCGAGGGGCCAGATGGGGCGGCGGACGTGGCGGTAGTCCATGCGCGAGAGGATGGCCGCGCCGAGGCCGCCGCCGTTGACCGTGATCACCTCCCGGGCGATCGGTTCGAAGGCGGCACGGAAATGGTGGTTGGACTTGACCGCGATGGTGGCGCAGTGGAGCGGGTCGACGCCGAGTGAGATGAGCTGGGCGAGGTCGTTGGCCTGGCCGTTGCGCGATATCAGCGCGATGGAGACTCCGCCCGCGCGCAGCAGGGCGCTGGGGCCGTAGCTGCGCCAGACGCCGCCGCCCATGGGGCCGTGGCACTGGAAGTGACCGTCGGTGAGGGAGACGACCTCCGCGTCGAGATCGAGGGGGCCGCCGCCGGCCTCGGGGTCGTGCCTGCCGCCCAGGCGGATGCGGCCCTTGTTGCCGGCGCCGATCCTGATGGCGGCCTGGACGGCCTCGGGGTCGAAGATGGCGTAGAAGGCGGCGTCCTGGAGGTCGGCGGCAACCATGGCGCGCAGCAGGTTGGTTGTGTCGCCGTAATGACCGCTGCCGGGGTTGTCGGTGACGTCGGCAAGGACGAGGGGTTTGTCGGCGCCGTCCTGGCCGGCCCTGGCCTTGGCGACGGCGTCCGCGATGGAGGCGTGGCGGACGGAGACGAAGTCGCGCGTCTGCCATGCGTAGTCCATGAACTCCTCGGCGATGCGCCGTGCCTCGGCGGTGTCGCCGTCGGCGGTGACGGTGACGCTGGGGCCGATGTCGTGGATGTCCGCCGCGGTGAAGCCGGCGCAGACGCTGACGACGAGGGCGCGGCCTGCGGCTTCCAGAGCCTCGCCGCGGTCGATGAGCTCGCGCATCGGGCCCGACTGGGTACGCCCGCCGTCGAGGCCGCGCAGCATCGGGCGTTTCGCGATGACGGTGCGGGGGTGGATCTCGCCACGCAGCGCGCGGTCCAGCAGGTGGGCGCCCTGCCAGGCACGCTCGTGGTAGTCGATATGCGGGTAGGTGCGCACGGCGATGAGCGCGCTGGCGTTCTCCGCCATTCGTTTCGTGATGTTCCCGTGCAGGTCCAGCGTGACGACGATGGGGGCATCGGGGCCGAGGATCTTGCGCAGGCGGGCGAGGATTTCGCCCTCCGCGTCCTCGCAGCCCTCCGCGACCATGGCGCCGTGCAGGTCGATCAGCGCGCCGTCGCAGCCCGTCGCACCGGCGAGGAACCAGGCGGTGAGCTGCTCGAAGGTCTCGCGCGTGACGGTGCCGGAGGGGTTGGCGGCGGCGGCGAGCGGATGGGAGAGGGTCCAGCCGAATTTCTCCGCCGCCTCGAAGGTGGCGCCGAGTGCTGTGTGGGTGCCGCGGCGGGCGGTGGGGATTTCGTTGCCGAGCAGCAACGTGCCGGCGCGGAAATGGTCGAGCGTGGTCGCGACCTTGCTGAAGGTGTTGGTCTCGTGGGCGATCTGGCCGGTCAGGATGCGGAAGCCCATGGTGCGGTCTCCTTGTTCGGGAAGGCGGCAAGTGCCGCGTGGCCCTCGGGGGCGAGGGCGTAGAGGCCGGGGCGCTCGCGGCGGAACCAGCCATAGACGTTGCGGGCGAGAATGGAAGGCGCGTTGTCGGCGACGTCGCGCAGGTCGCGCGGGCGCAGCGGACCGTCGCGCAGCGCGTTGGCGCAGGCGAGCGCGGCTTGCCGGTAGGCGGTCATGATCGGCTTGCCGCGGCCGCCGCCGGGCGTGGGGTCGCCCTGGCGGCGCTGGAACTCGTCGACGAGGGCGCTGCGGCGGCGTGTGTTTCGGCGGGGCTGGTAGGGGCCTGGTTCGGCGAGGATGGCGACGCCGCCGCGCTTGCCGACCGAGAGCAGGCCGATTCCGAGCAGGCGGCAGAGGCGCAGGGCGCGCTTGTCCGGGGCGCGGCGGTTGGTGGGGATCGCCATCCAGACCTCGTCGGCGAGCTGGGTGCGGTCCACGGCTTGCAGCACGAGTTCGAGGGTGAGGGCGCGCTTGAGTTCGGCGACGACGACATCCGGGCCGCGTTCGCCCGTGCGCAGGGCAACGACATCGCAGCCGTGGATTTCGCCCTTGGCTTCGAGGCCGAGGGATTCGAGGAAGCGCTTCACCGGCGCGTACAGCGCGGTTTCGGCCCGTGCTCCGGCTCGCACGACTCCGGTCTCCAGCCTGGTTGGAGGCGGAGGATCGGGCGTGGGCGGCGTGCGGTCAAACGCGCGGGCTCAAGGGCTGACGCGCTGGCCCTCGGCGTCGAAGAGGTGCAGGCGATCCGGCGGGAGGCTGGCCGCGACCTCGTCGCCGAAGCGCACGCTCGTCTGGCCGGCGATGTGAAGGTTGATGGCGGGGGAGGCGAGGCGGACGAAGCTCGATCCGCCGAGCTGCTCGATGGCGGCGGCCTGGCCGTGGACGAGGTTGGGCGTGGCTTCGCCGGACTCGATCGGACCTGCCTCGACATGTTCGGGGCGGATGCCGAGGCTGGCGGCAGCGCCGACAGGCAGCGTGCCGCGGGCGCGCAGCGTGCCGACGCCCTCGACCTCGATGCTGGTCCAGCCGCCCTGGCTCTCGACGACGCGGCCCTCGAGGAAGTTCATGCGCGGCGAGCCGATGAACCCGGCGACGAAACGATTCCGCGGGTGGTTGTAGAGGTCGAGGGGGCGGCCGACCTGCTCCACTTGGCCCGCGCGCAGGACGACGATGCGGTCCGCCATGGTCATCGCCTCCACCTGGTCGTGGGTCACGTAGATCATGGTGGCGGCGAGGCGGCGGTGGAGGTCGGCGAGCTCCGCGCGCATCTCGACGCGCAGCTCGGCGTCGAGGTTGGAGAGCGGTTCGTCGAAGAGGAAGATGCGCGGTTCGCGCACGATGGCCCGCCCGATGGCGACGCGCTGGCGCTGGCCGCCGGAGAGCTGCGTGGGCCTGCGGGCGAGGAGGGATTCGAGGCGCAGCATGCGCGCGGCTTCCGCCACGCGGCGCTCGATCTCCGCTTTGGGCGTGCGGAGGTTTTCCAGGCCGAACGCCATGTTCTGGCGCACCGTCATGTGCGGGTAGAGCGCGTAGGACTGGAAGACGAGGGCGAGGCCGCGGCTGGCCGCGGGGATGTCGTTGGCGAGCTTGCCTTCGATCTCGACTCTGCCGGTGGAGACGGTCTCGAGCCCGCAGATCATGCGCAGCAGCGTGGACTTGCCGCAGCCGGAGGGGCCGACGAAGACGATGAACTCGCCGCCGGCGACGTCGAAGGTGACGCCCCGCATGACGGTGGCGTTGCCGTAGCTCTTGCCCACGCCTTCGAGCCGCAGCATCGGGACGGGGTTCATTTCACCCCCGCCGAGGCGATGCCCTGGGTGATGGATCGTTGCAGGAACAGGAAGATGATGGTGACGGGAAGCAGGGTGAGCACGGTCATGGCGAGCAGGTAGTGCCACTGCGTCTGCAGGTCACCCTGGAAGGCGAAGAGGGCGAGCGGCAAGGTGAAGACGCTGGAGCGGTTGAGCACGACCATCGGCCAGAGGAAGTCGTTCCAGCGCCACATCACCGAGAAGATGGCGAGCACCGCGAGCGCGGGGGCGGAGAGCGGCAGGACGATGCGCCAGTAGATGCGCCACTCGGAGGCGTTGTCCATGCGCGCGGCCTCGATGAGGTCGTCGGGGATGGTGAGCATGTACTGGCGCAGGAGGAACACGCCGGTGGGGGTGGCGACCCCGGGCCAGATGACGCCCCAGATGGAGTTCACCAGGTCGAGGCGGGCGGCGATGAGGAAGTTGGGGACGAGGACGATGGTGGGCGGGACCATCAGCGTGGCCAGCATCAGGCCGAACACGGCGTCGCGGCCGGCGAAGCGGTACTTGGAGAGCGCGAAGGCGGCCATGGAGTTGACCAGCAGCGTGATGAGTGTGGCGAGCGTGGTGATGAGCACCGAGTTCTTGAAGTAGCCGAGGAAATTGAAGCGGCGCACGAGGTCGGTAAAGTTCGACCACGAGGCGTGCAGGTGTTCCACCGGCTTGAGGTCGCGGATGGGGACGTGGATGACGGGGCCGCCCTTCGCGGGGTCCAGCATCTGGGCGATGAGGCCGATATGGCGCAGTTCCGCGAGGCGCTCTCCTGCGCGCAGACCTGCCGTGATCTGCATCAGTGGTAGCCTGCCGTGGTGGCCGGCGACGGCGACCATGGCGGGCTCCCACGGCAGGAAGCTGGGCGGGAAGGCGTTGAGCGCCTGTTCGCTCTTGAGCGAGCTCGCGAACAGCCAGAGCACCGGCAGGAACATCACCAGCACG
>DAHUXX010000178.1 GCA_027306955.1 Acetobacteraceae bacterium
TCGCGCGCTTCCTCTGCCGGCATCCGCAGGTGCGGGTCTCGATCGTCGAGGGCTCGCGCGCCGAACTGGTCGAGCCGCTGCGCAACGGCGTCATCGACATCATGGTGGGCGCGCTGCGCGATCCGCTCGTCGAGCCGGATCTGGTGCAGGAACCGCTGTTCCAGTCCGCCCCGGCGGTCGTCGCGCACCGGGACCATCCGTTGGCAAGAAGCCGGCCGACGCTGGCGCAGCTCGCCGCCTATCCCTGGATCGTCGGGCCGCCTGGCGCGCCGTTGCGCGAGCGGTGGGAGCGGATGTTCGCGCGCGCGGGGCTGGCGCGGCCGCGCGTGCCGGTGGAATCCGGCTCCGTGATGATTATCCGGCAGCTCCTGATCGGGCGTGATTTCCTGACCATGCTGGACCCCGACCAGGTGGCGGTGGAGCTCGAGGCCGGCTGGCTCACGGCGATCCGC
Source organism: Acetobacteraceae bacterium (assembly GCA_027306955.1). Lineage (GTDB taxonomy): Bacteria > Pseudomonadota > Alphaproteobacteria > Acetobacterales > Acetobacteraceae > JAJXXT01. The sequence continues at coordinate 453 of DAHUXX010000178.1, forward strand.
GCGGCACCACCGGGTCTCGAACGCACGATTGGCGTCACCACCCGCACCTCCTGGCGGCCGACGGAGGTGCAGGCGGCGTTCGTAGCGGACCTCAGGGCCGTCGCGAGCGCCGCCTGAGCGCGCCGCCGCCTGAGCGCTCCGGCGCCTCAGGCTGGTTCGAGCAGCACCGTCGCCGCCGCGGTGTTAGAGATCGGGAGGTGGTAGTTTCGGTGGATTTCCCTTGCGCCGGGACCGAGCGCCCCGCGGGCGGCGATCCAGTTCAGCACCTCCACGCCCTGCGTGCCGGCGAGGCGAACCATGTCGTGGATCGAGTGCTTCGTCAGCGCATCTGGGTCCGACGCGAGGTGGTCGAGGCAGAAGCGGTCGTAGTCCGGGTTCATGAAGCCGGCACGCTCGCCGTCGAGCTGGTGCGAGAGCCCGCCGGTGCCGATGACGACGATGCGCTCGGCACCCGACCAGCTGGCCAGCGCCTTGTGCACCGAACGGCCGAGGGCGAGGCAGCGCCTCGCCGAGGGCAGCGGGTGCTGCACGGTGTTGATGCCGATGGGCACCAGCCTGACCGGCCATTCCGCGACCGAGGGATAAGCCAGCTCTATGGGGATGGAGATCGCGTGGTCGACCAGCATCTGCTGGCAGGTGAGGGGGTCGATCTCGTCGGCCACGAGCTGTTCGATGACGTGCCAGCTCAGCTCCGGGTGGCCCTTGAAGGGCCGGTAGAGCGGCAGGCCCCAGCCCTCGTCCTCGTTCTGGTATTCGGCCGCCGCGCCGACCGCGAAGGTGGGCATCTTGTCGAGGAAGAAGTTGAGGCCGTGGTCGTTGGAGAACACCACCGCGACATCCGGCTTCATCTTCGCGAGCCATTCGTGGACCTTGGGGAAGCCGTCGAAGAACGGTTTCCAGTAGGGCGTCTGCTGGTCGCCGCGATGGATGGCGCCGCCGATGGCCGGCACGTGGCTGGTGAAATAGCCACCAATGATTTCAGCCATCTTATGTTCCTCTCGCGTGGTCGAGCAGGTACTGCTTGAACGCCTCGACGGTGCGGCCGGTCTGCATCGCACCGACGTCCTGGACGTTGAGACCGAAGATGCCGGCGAGCTTGGCGAGGTAGTAGATGTTGCCGCCGGCCGCGATCATGCCGAGAACGTCGCGCTTCGCGACCGCCTGGCGCTGTTCGGGGGTGAGGTGGAAGCGGCGGCAGTAGGCTTCCTCGTCGGCCAGGAAGGCCTCGCGGTTTTCCTTGTGGTTGAACGAGTAGCACATGGCGTTGAGCTGATAGCCCTTGCGCGCGGCGTCGCCGTCGAAGAGCGTGGTGCCGGGGATCGGTTCGGGCCTGGCGCCCGGCTCGGGCGGTGTCGGCATGGATCGTTCTCCCTTACTGCGGTATGCTTCAACTGACGGCATGGCGGGCGAACGCATTGATCTGGATCAACCGGTGCCCGCCATGCCGTCAGGCCGCCGCCCGGCCGCATGATTCGAAGCAGAATTAGCAGGAGCTTATGGCTGCGTCCGGTTTCTGATTGGCGCGCTCCGTTCGCCGGGGGCAGTGGGTGGCGCTGCTATGTCTTGCCCGGATGCCTCGGGGCGGGGCAGGCTCGACCCAACGCCGGGCGGCATCGCCTTGTGCCGTGCGGCTGAAGAGAGGGAGGGAAGTCCGCCGTGACGCTCGTCATCGATTGCCATGGGCATTACACCACCGTGCCCGAGGCGCATAACAAATGGCGCGACGCGCAGAAGGCTGCGTTCAAGTCGGGCCAGCAGGTACCCGCCTATCCCTCGATCTCCGACGACGAGATCCGCGAGAGCATCGAGAAGAACCAGCTCCGCCTCATCCGCGAGCGCGGCGCGGACATGACGATTTTCAGTCCTCGCGCCAGCTCCATGGAGCATCATGTCGGCGACCAGGCGGTCAGCGAGGCGTGGTCGCGGCACTGCAACGACCTCATCGCGCGCGTGGTGTCGATGTTCCCGGAGACGTTCTTCGGCGTCTGCCAGCTGCCGCAGAACCCGAAGAGCGACCTCGCCGCGTCGATCAGGGAGCTGCGCCGCTGCGTGGAGCAGCTCGGCTTCATCGGCTGCAACCTCAACCCCGATCCGGGCGGCGGACATTTCGAGCATCCGCCGCTGACGGACCCCTACTGGTACCCGTTCTACGAGGCGATGGTGGATCTCGACGTGCCGGCGATGATTCATGTCTCGGGTTCCTGCAACCCGGGCCTGCACGCGACCGGCGCGTTCTATATCGCGGCCGACACCATCGCGTTCATGCAGCTAATTGAGGGCGACCTGTTCGCGCGCTTTCCCAAGCTGCGCTTCATCATCCCGCATGGCGGTGGCGCGGCGCCGTACCATTGGGGGCGCTACCGGGGCCTCGCCGACATGCTGAAGAAGCCGTCGCTGGACCGGCACCTGATGAACAACGTGTTCTTCGATACCTGCGTCTATCACCAGCCCGGCATCAACCTGCTCGCCGAGGTGATCGAGACCAAGAACATCCTGTTCGCCTCCGAAATGGTCGGCGCGGTGCGGGGGATCGACCCCACGACGGGGCATTATTTCGACGACACCAAGCGCTATGTGGACGCGCTGCCGCTGACGCCGGAGCAACGCCACGCGATCTTCGAGGGCAACACGCGGCGGGTCTTCCCGCGGCTCGACGCCAAGCTGAAGGCGCGCGGGCTGTGAACGCGCCGCCGGCCGGGGGGCATTCCGACATCCACGAGTATCTCGAGGAGTTCGAGGATATTCCTGGTACACGGGTCTACACCGCCGCGCGGGCGCGCAAGGGCTATCACCTCAACCAATTCGCGATGAGCCTGATGAAGCCCGAGAACCGCAAGCGGTGGAAGGAGAACGAGCGCGCCTATCTCGATGAGTGGCCGATGACAGAGGAGCAGAAGCAGGCGGTGCTGGCGCGCGACTACAACCGCCTGCTCGACCTCGGCGGCAACATCTACTTCCTCGCCAAGGTGTTCTCGACCGACGGGCTGAGCTTCGTGCAGGCGGTCTCGACCATGACCGGCATGGGCGTCGAGGAGTACCAGGCCATGATGAACGCCGGCGGTCGCTCGCCCAACGGCGTGCGCTCGATCAAGGGGAAGCGCTGATGGCGCGCATCACCGCGGGGGTCGCGACCAGCCATGTGCCGCTGCTTGGGGTGGCCGTTGACCAGGGCAAGACGGGGGACGCGTATTTCAAGCCGATCTTCGATGGCTACGAGTGGACGAAGCGTTGGGAGGCGGAGCAGAAGCCGGACGTGATCGTGCTGGTCTACAACGACCATGCGTCGGCCTTCGACATGAAGATCATCCCGACCTTCGCGATTGGCTGCGGCGAGCGCTACAAGCCCGCGGACGAGGGCTGGGGGCCGCGACCGGTGCCGGAGGTGATCGGGCATCCTGATCTTGCCTGGCACATCGCGCAGAGCCTGATCCTGGATGATTTCGACATGACCATCATCAACGAGATGGACGTCGACCACGGGCTGACCGTGCCGCTTTCCATGATGTTCGGCACTCCCGCCGCCTGGCCGGTGAAGATCATTCCGATAGCGGTCAATGTCGTGACCTACCCGGTACCTTCCGGCAACCGGTGCTGGCTGCTTGGCGAGGCGATACGGCGTGCGGTGCAGAGCTTCCCGGAGGATCTCAACGTGCAGGTCTGGGGCACCGGCGGCATGAGTCACCAGCTGCAGGGGCCGCGCGCCGGCCTGATCAATGCCGAATGGGACAACAGCTTTCTCGACGGCATGATCGGCGAGAGCGACGCACTGAGGAACATTCCCCATATCGAGTACCTGCGCGAGACCGGCTCCGAGGGGATCGAGATGGTGATGTGGCTGATCATGCGCGGCGCGCTGGGGAGGAAGACGCGCTGCCTGCACCGCCACTACCACGTGCCGTGCAGTAACACCGCGATTGGTCATCTCGTTCTCGAGCCGGCTGAGTGATCGCGCCGGCCGGGAAGGCCTGATTTTCGTACTGGAGGGACATCGACGATGCGTATCGCTCTCGCCGGGGCCGGCGCGTTCGGGGAAAAGCATCTCGACGGGCTGAAACACATCGACGGTGTCGAGATCGTCTCTGTGATCAGCCGTACCGCCGAGCAGGCGGCCGCGGTCGCCGCCAAGTACGGCGCGAGACACAGCGGCACGGAGCTTGCCGAGGCCCTGGCGCGGCCCGATGTCGATGCCGTGATCCTGTGCACACCGACGCAGATGCATGCGGCGCAGGCGATCGCGTGCATGGATGCCGGCAAGCACGTACAGGTGGAGATACCGCTCTCGGATTCGTGGGCGGACGCGCAAGCGGTGCTGAAGAAAAGCCGCGAGACGGGCCTCACCTGCATGGTCGGCCACACGCGGCGCTTCAACCCGAGCCACCAGTGGGTACACAAGCGTATCGTCGCCGGTGAGTTCGCCGTGCAGCAGATGGACGTGCAGACCTATTTCTTTCGCCGCAGGAACATGAACGCGAAGGGCGAGCCGCGCAGCTGGACCGACCATCTGCTGTGGCACCACGCCGCGCACACGATCGACCTGTTCGCCTACCAGGCTGGGCGCATCGTCAAAGCTGGCGCGATCCAGGGGCCGAAGCACAAGGAACTTGGCATCGCCATGGACATGTCGATCCAGTTGAAGAGCGAGACGGGGGCGCTCTGCACGCTTTCGCTTTCCTTCAACAATGACGGGCCGCTCGGCACGTTCTTCCGCTACATCGGCGACACCGGCACCTATATCGCGCGCTATGACGACCTGGTGAACGGCAAGGAAGAAAAGATCGACGTCTCCAGGGTCGATGTCAGCATGAACGGGATCGAGCTGCAGGACCGCGAGTTTGTCGCGGCGATCCGCGAGAGGCGCGAGCCCAATTCGTCGGTTGCGCAGGTGCTCGATTGCTACCGCGTGATCGGCGAACTCGCGGCGAGCCTCGAAGCGCAGGACGGCTGGTACTGAACCGCTAGCGCAGGAAGCGCGAGACGATGCGACCCGGCGGCGAGAGCCCGCGCGGGCGCCATAGCAGAGAGATGGCGATCGTGACACCGATGGCGACGATGCGCAGCGAGGCGCCGCCAGTCGCCATGGATGGCGGCAGGATGGCGGCGAAGAGACTTCCGGCCGCGCTCCAAAGGCCCCAGATCGCGAACGCCCCGAAAAGGGCGCCGCGGTGGCTGCCGACGCCGCCGACCACCAGCATTGCCCAGACCTGGAAGGTCAGGATGGGAACGAAATTGCCGGGGGCGATGTAGCCGATAAGGCTCGCCTGAACGGCGCCGGCGAGTCCCATCGCCGCCGCGCCGAGCGCCATCGCCTGGATGCGCAGGCGGCGCGGATCGCAGCCGAGCGAGGCGGCGGCGGCCTCGTCCTGCGCGAGTGCCCTGAGTGCCCTGCCGAACGGGCCGGCGGTGATGCGGTCGATCACGAGCCAGGCGGCGCCGGCGGCCAAGGCGGTGATCGCGAGATCAAGGAGGCCGCGCGCGAGCCCGCCGGGCGGAACGGCGGCGAGAAGGTGCGGGATGAAGGCAATGCCGAACGGCCCGCCGGTCAGCCCCTGCGCGTTCGCCGCCAGCTCGTGCAGCGCGACGGCGATGCCGAACGTTCCGATAGCAAGATAATCGGCACGCAAGCGCAGCGTGGCTACGCCCACAACGGCAGCGGAGGCGGCGGAGGCGAGCACGGCCCCTGCCCAGCCCACCAGCACCGGCAGGCCGAGTCCGCCGACATGGCCCGGTCCCGGCGCGCCGTGCCAGGGCGGCACAGTGAGCAGCGCGGAGACGTAGGCGCCGATGCCAACGAAGCCCGCGACGCCGACATTGAACAGGCCCGCGAAGCCCCATTGTACGTTGAGCCCGAGCACGGCGATGAAATTGACCAGCACCTCGGTGAGGAAAAACGCGAGGTAGGACAGCGTGCCGGTCATTGCCTCAGCGTTCCATGCCGAACAGGCCCTGCGGGCGCACGAGCAGCACCGCGAGCAGCAACAGGAAGGCGACGCCGCCGCGCCAGGCGGCGCCGATGAACGGCACCGCGAGTGCCTCCGCGACGCCCACGATCATGCCGCCGGCGAGCGCGCCGGGCACGCTGCCGACGCCGCCGAGGATGACGCCGGCGAACAGCGGCAGCAGCAGGTCGAAGCCCATGTAGGGGCGGATCTGCACGGTGAGGCCGAGGAACACGCCGGCAAGTGCCGCGAGCCCGCCGCCGAGCCACCAGGTGGCGCGCACCACGCGCGCGGGGTCGATGCCGGCCACGCGCGCGAGCGCCGGGTTCTCGGCCACGGCGCGCATGGCGCGCCCCATCGCGGTACGGGTGAGGAGGATGTGCAGCGCGATGCCGGCGACGCCCGCCAGCACGACGACGGCGAGCTGATCCGGGGTGGCGCGCACACTGAACCCGAGCGGCATCGCGATCTGCAGGTCGTGGCTGTAATATTTCGGCTCTGGCGTGAAGGCGAACTCGATCAGGCTGCGCACCGCGAGCGAGGCGCCGAAGCTCGCCATCACCAGTACGATCTCCTCGCCGCGCCGGCGCAGGCGGCGAAACAGCAGCCAGTCCAGCAGCAGCGCCAGCGCGCCGGTGGCGGCCATGGCGACGGGCAGCGCGATGATCAGCGGCCAGCCGAAGGAGAACGGGCCGATGCCGCTGCCGCCGAGGAACTGCGACAGCGCGCCGGCGACCACCAGGGCCGCGTAGGCGCCGACCGTGAGAAAGTCGCCATGCACGAAATTGGCGAAGCGCAGGATGGAATAGGCAAGGGTCAGCCCGACCCCGCCGAGACCGAGCAGCGCGCCGGTGAGGATGCCGTCGGCGAGGAATTGCGGGTTCATGCGGCTTCGGCACCTTCCACATGACCGAGGAACAGGCGCGCGAGCAGCTTCCCGTCGCGCAACGGTGCCGCCGGGCCGTCATGCGCGACGCGGCCTTCCACCAGGACCAGTGCGCGATGCGCGATGCCCAGCGCCGCCGCGACGTTCTGTTCCACGAGCACCACGGCGACGCCCTTGGCCGCGATGGCGGCGATGTCGGAAAACACGCCCGAGACGAGCGCCGGCGAGAGACCGGCCGAAGGTTCGTCGAGCAGCCGGACGCGCGGCTCGGGGATCAGCGCGCGCGCGATGGCCAGCATCTGCCGCTGGCCGCCCGAGAGGCGGCCGGCCGGGAGCGTGGGGCGGGTGGCGAGGGCGGGGAAGGTTTCCAGCAGCGCCGCGATGCGTCCGGCGCGGCGGGGACGCGGCAGCACCGCAGCACCGATCTCGAGATTCTCGCGGATGGTCATGCGCGCGAAGACGTTTTCGGTCTGCGGCACGAACGCGATGCCCGCGCGCACCAGTGCGTGCGCCGGCACGGTGACGCGGGCGCCGTCGAGCAGGATGTCGCCCTCGCGTTCCGGCACCAGGCCGGCGACTGCCTTGGCGAGCGTGGACTTGCCCGCGCCGTTGGGGCCGAGCAGGGTCACGATCTCGCCCGCGGCGACGGCGAAGGAGACACCGCGCACGATCGGCAGCCCTTTCTCGTAGCCGGCGACGATGTTTTCCACCGCGAGGGTCGTCATGCCGCGACTCCCAGGTAGCTCGCGGCGACGCGCGGGTCGGCCAGCACCTCGGCGGCGGTGCCCTCCGCGATGATGCGGCCGGATTCCATGGCGTAGACGCGGTCGCACAGACCGCTCACGAAGCCCATGTTGTGCTCGACCATGAGCAGGCCGATGCCCTCATCGCGCAGGGCGGCGAGATGCTGCCCGATGGCTTCGAGCAGCGCCGGGTTCACGCCGGCCGCCGGCTCGTCGAGCAGGATCATGCGCGGGCCGGCCATCAGCACGCGGCCGAGTTCCAGCAGCTTGCGCTGCCCGCCGGAGAGCACGCGGGCGGGCTCGCCGGAAAGTCGCGTGAGGGCCAGGCGCACCAGGATTTCCTCCGCCCGCGCGCGTGCCGCGAGTTCGCGCGCGCGTGTGCGCCCGGGTGCGAGCGCCGCCGCAAGAATCGGGCCATGCGGGGAGGCAACCATAAGGTTCTCGAGGACGGTGAGCTCGGGGAAGGGGCGGGGAATCTGGAAGGTGCGCGCGAGCCCCGCGGCGAGGCGTGTTTGCGCGGGCAGCCGGGTGAGCGATCTTCCCTCGAAACGAATCTCGCCGGCGGCGGGACGGAGCGCTCCGGCGACGAGGTTGAACAGCGTCGTCTTGCCGGCGCCGTTGGGCCCGATGAGGCCGGTGATGCTGCCGGGCGGGGCGGTGATGCTGGCACCGTCCACGGCCGCCACGCCGCCGAAACGGACCACCGCGTCGCGGACTTCGAGCAAACCCTCTCTCCCGTTTGTGTGGCCGGCGGACCAGCCCCTGGCCCGGATCGGCTGACCGGCGCCCTTGACCGGGCGGGGCATCAAGGCATGCTTCCCGCGCCGCAGGCAAGCCACGCGGCGGCGCAGCAACCGACAGGAGGCGACCCTGGCCGACAGGATCCGCATCAGCGAGGCCCGCTCGGGCCTGGACGTCACGGTGGGGCTCGATGCCGAGCGCGCGCCCGCCAACGCCGCGTTCCTGTGGAACCTGCTGGTGGAGCCGCGGGCCATCCAGGGCATCCATGCGATGTGGACGGGACCAGAGATTTCCTGCCCGGTGCCGGACGCGATGCTCGCGGAGGAGCAGCGCGTGCCGCTGCCGGTCGAGTGCGGAACGATCATGCCGCAGCCCGGCGAGATCGTGCTCACCTACCTGCCGGCGCGGTTCTGGGGCGGGGGCGAGGCGCCGGTGTTCGATATCGGCGTGTTCTACGGGCCGCAGGCGCGGCTGTTTTTCCCCGTGGGGTGGATCACCGGCAGCGTCGTCGGACGGATCGCGGATGTCGCGGCGCTGGCCGCCGCGTGCGGCGAGATCCGGCGCGGCGGCCAGGCGACGCTGCTGTTCTCGCGCGTGTCATGAGCGAGGAGTTCACGCTCTGGGACCTGCGGGTCACGGTGGAGGCGCCGGAGGGGGCGACGCTCTATTGCGGTACGAAACCGGGCGACTGGTTCGAGTTGCGCGGCGAGATGCTGTACCTGCCACCGGGGCAGGGGTTCTCGATCTACTCGCTCGCCGCCCTGATGCCGCTGCTGCCGGCAAAGCAGCGCCGCTGCGACCCCGCGGACTGGATGGCAACCGACGATCTCGTCGCCTGCCCGGACCCGAACTGCCCCAGCCGGTTCCGCATCACGCGCGTGGGCGAGCGCCGTTTCCGCCGCTCGGAGGTGACCAAGACATGAGCCTGGAACAGGCAACACTCGCGCCGGGCTACACCATCCCGCGCCTCATCAAGGGCGGCTGGCAGCTTTCCGGCGGGCATGGCGAGGTGGATCGCGCCGCGGCGATGGCGGACATGGACGCCTATGTCGCCGCCGGCGTCACCGCCTTTGACTGCGCGGATATCTATACCGGCGTCGAGCAGCTGATCGGTGACTGGCGGCGCGCGCATCCCGGGGCGGCCGCGGGCGTGCGCGTGCACACCAAGTTCGTCCCGGACCTCTCGGCGCTGACAACGCTGGATGGCCCCGAGATCGAGCGACTGATCGACCGCTCGCGCACCAGGCTCGGCATGCAGACGCTGGATCTCGTGCAATTTCACTGGTGGGACCTGGCGATTCCCGGCTGGGTGGAGGCGGCGCGCACGCTCGCGGCCTTGCGCGGTCGCGGCTGGATCCGTCTGCTCGGCGGCACCAATTTCGACACCGCGTCGCTGCGCGCGCTAGCCGAGGCCGGGGTGCGGATGACGACAATGCAGGTGCAGTATTCGGTGCTGGACGACCGGCCGGCGCGGCAGCTGGTGCCATGGGGGCGGGCGAATGGGCTGCACTTGCTGTGCTACGGCACGGTCGCGGGCGGGTTCATCTCCGAGCGCTGGCGTGGGCGACCGGATCCCGGAATGGCACTCGAGAACCGCAGCCTGGTGAAGTACAAGCTCGTCATCGACGATGCCGGCGGTTGGGATTTCTTCCAGGCGCTGCTTGATAGGCTGGCCGCGGTCGCGGCGCGGCACGGCGTGGACATCGCGGCCGTGGCAATCCGGCACGTGCTCGATCAGGAGGGCGTGGCGGCAGCGATTGTGGGCGTGCGCCATGGCGGGCATCTGGCGGCGCATCTGCGCGCGGCGAGCCTCACGCTGGACGCGGCGGACCGGGCGGCGCTCGGGGCGGTGCTGGTGCAGCGCCGCCCGCTCGAGGGCGATGTCTACGAGCTGGAGCGCGATCGCGAGGGGCGGCACGGGCGCATCATGAAATATGACCTCAGCCACGCACGGGCCTGAAGCCATCTGGTGAAGCCATCTTGTCAGGAACCGCCATCCGCCGCAGGCTCGCCGCTGCAACGCCACGCCCAACGGGAGGACGCTCATGACGAAACGGCTCACGCTTCCGCTGCTTGCTGCTTTTGCCATCGCGTTTGCGACCGGCACCGCGGGCGCCTGTACCATCACGATCGGTGTCGTCATGTCGCTCACCGGTCCCGCCGGCGCCTATGGCCAGGCCGGCGCGAAGGCGGTGCAGATGGCATTCCGCGACATCAACAAGGCAGGCGGTGCCGCGGGCTGCACGCTCGCCGCCGATATCCGCGACGCGCAGACCAGCGGCTCCGTCGCGGTCGATCAGGCGAAGCAGCTCGTCGATGTCGAGCACGTACCGGGCATCATCGGCGGCATCATTTCCTCTGTCACGCTGCCGATCCTGACCGCGGTGACGGCGCCGGCGAAGGTGCCTCAGATTTCGCCGGCGTCTTCTTCGCCGACGCTGACCACGCTGGGCGAGGAGGGCAAGACCAACGGCATTTTCTTCCGCACCATTACCTCGGACGCGCTGCAGGGCGTGGTGGCGGCGCAGTACGCGATGTCGCTCGGCTACAAGAGGCTCGCGATCATCCACGTGAACAATGATTTCGGTGCCAACATGGTCCGCGAGTTCTCCGCCGCGTACAAGAAGCTCGGCGGCACCATCACCTCGGACACGCCGTACAACGAGAAGCAGTCCTCCTACGCGGCGGAGGTGACGGCGGCGATGGGGGGAAAGCCGGATGCGCTCTACCTGGTGAGCTATCCGGTCGATGGCGCCACCATCGCGCGCGAGTGGATCAGCCAGGGCGGGCCGCAGAAATTCCTGCTCAACGACGGGATGAACAGCCAGACCTTCATCAAGGCGGTGGGGGCGAAGTATCTCAACCATGCCTTCGGCACCTCCTCGGGCACCGAGTCGACCGCCTCGACCGCCTATTTCCAGCGGAGCTTCAAGGCGTTTTCTAAGCTGGATCCGGGGGCACCCGGCGCCGTGCAGTCCTATGACGCGGCGGCTATCATGGGGCTTGCGGTCGCGATCGCGGGAAAGCCGGACCCGGCGGCGATCACCGCGGGCATCCGCGCGGCGGTAAACCCGAAGGGCACGCCGATCACCGCGGGCCCGGAGGGGTTCCGCAAGGCGCTGGCGCTGATCAAGGCGCATAAGCCGATCCGCTATGTCGGGGTGATCGGGCCGATCGCGTTCGACAAGGTGGGCGACATCACCGGCCCGTTCCGGGAATGGAAGATCGCCGGCGGCAAGATCGTCACCACCGGCGGCGTCTCGACGGCCGGGGTGACCAAGCTCGTCGCCAGCCTCGGCAAGTGAAGGCCTGACGGGAAGGCAGCGCAACGCTGCCTTCCCGCGTATCCGCGTCATGCCTCACGCCCCGAGCGCCCGCGTGGCCAGCCCCCGCGTGGCCAGCCTCTGGGCCGCGACGGCGCGGGAGGCGGCGAGCTATCCCGCGCTGGAATACGATCTCGACGTCGATATCGCCGTCGTCGGCGGCGGCATCCACGGGCTCGCGGCGGCCCTGACGGCGGCAGAGGCGGGAAGACGCGTCGCGGTGCTGGAGGCGTTCGCGATCGGCCATGGTGCCTCCGGGCGAAATGGCGGGTTGGTGGTCCCGAGCCTTCCGCGCGTCGGGCCCGACGAGGTGATCCGGGCGTTCGGGCAGGAGCGGGGAGATGCGTTCATCCGCGTCGTGCTCGATGCGCCCAACGAGGTGTTCGGGCTGGTCCGCCGCTTGGGGATTGATTGCGGGGCCCGGCAGTCTGGCTGGCTCAACCCCGCGCATGCGCCGAGCCTCGTTGCTAGCCTGGAACGACGTCTCGCGGCGTGGCGGCGTTTTGGCAGTCCGGCGACCCTGCTCTCGGCGGCAGAGACGCGCCGGCGCATCGGCTCGGCGCGCTTTCATGGCGCCATCGCGGACCCGAGCGGCGGGCATCTCAACCCGCTTTCCTACACGCGTGGCCTGGCCCGGGCGGTGGCGCAGGCGGGTGCGCCGATCCACGAAGGTTCGCCGGTTTGCCGCATCGAGCGCCGCGGCGAGCGCTGGCGGCTCACCACACATGCGGGCAGCGTCACTGCCGCGCGCGTGCTGCAGGCGAGCAACGCACAGGGGCCGGGCGTGCAAGGCGATCCCGGCGCGTCAGGCACGGTGCCGCTCGTTGTCTACGAATTGGCGACGCCGGTGCTGACCGGCGAGCAGCGCGAGACCATCCTGCCGGGCGGCGAGGCGATGTCGGATACGCGCAACAATCTCTTTGCATGCTGCGTGGAGGAGGGTGGGCGCCTGGTCACTGGCGGCATGGCGCCGCTGACGCAGTTCGGCGCGGCGCGGTGGCTGCCCGTGTTGCTGGCACGGCGGCTCGGACGCATCTTCCCGCTGCTGGCGCCGGCGCGGTTCGATTTCGTCTGGTCGGGGCGGGCGTCGCTGACGCCGGATTTCCTGCCGCGCCTGTTCGAGCCGGCGCCAGGGTGGATCGTGCCGATCACATGCAACGGCCGTGGGGTGGCGCTCTCGACCGCGCTTGGTGCGCGTGTGGGGCGCTGGCTGGCGACGGATGGCGCGGCGGAGCTGCCGCTGCCGCGCTCCGCGCCGCACCCGATCCCGCTGCACCCGATCGCGGCCCGCATCCCGCAATGGCTGCTGCCGCTCGGAATGCTGGCTGACGCGCAAGCCGAGCGGCGCACGCCCCGCGGCGGAGCCGGGACGCCGTGATCAACCGGGTGATACGAACGGGCTGGCAGTGGCTGCGCCGACGCGTCGATGCGGCTAACCTCGGGCATCGACGGGAAGCGACTTGTCCCGCCCCAGTCAGAGCCGAAGGCATGCCATGAAGTTTCCGTTTCGCCGCCCCCGCATTCCGGTCCTCATTCTGCACGGGATGATCGCGCGGCGCGGCGCCATCAATATCGGCGCCTATGAGAAACCGATCGCGCGGGCGGCGGCGATGGCCAAGCGCTGCGGCCATCTCGTGCTCGACATCGACAGCCCCGGCGGATCGCCGGTGCAGTCCGATCTGATAGCCTCCGCGCTGCGGACTGCGGCGGAGAAGGACGGATTTCGCATCCATGCTGCGATCGCCGATCTCGGTGCCTCGGGCGGCTACTGGATCGCCTGTGCCGCGGACCGCATTCTGGCCAACCCGATGAGCATCGTGGGCTCGATCGGCGTGATCGGCGGCGGCTTCGGCTTTCCGGAGGCGATTTCGCGACTGGGCATCGAGCGGCGTGTCTACAAGGCGGGCGCCAACAAGCAGCGGCTCGACCCGTTTCTGCCGGAGCGGCGGGAGGACGTGGAATTCACCCAGGCGCTGATGACGGATATCCATCAAGGGTTCATCGCTTGGGTGAAGCGGCGGCGCGGGCCCGCGCTGAAGGAGGGGGCGCTGAAGAGCGGCGAGGAATTGTTCGACGGTGGCTACATGCTGGGAGCGCGCGCCATGGAGGTGGGGCTCGCCGACGATCTTGGCGATGTCGCCTCGCTGGTGCGCGAGCTGGGTGGCGAGAAGGCGCGCGCCGTGCGCTTCGGGCCACGCCGCGGCTGGCTCGGGAGGATCCCGGGCCTCGCCCTCGATGCGCTGGCCGAGCGCACCGCCGAAGCCCGCTTTCCCACGCTGGGCTGATGCGCGCGGAGGAGGCCGTCGCCGGGTTGTGGTCGCTCGCGGGCGGCGATCGAGTCGCACTCGGGCAGCTCGTGCTGACGGGTGCGGAACCGGCGCTGCCGTCCTCGTTTCGTCTTGGCACCGTAGCCCAGGCGGCGATCGCGGCTAGCGGGCTGGCGGTTGCGGAACTGCGTCATGCTGCCGGGTTCCCGCGCCAGGGCGTCAACGTCGACATGCGCCACGCGGCGATCGAGTTTCAGAGCGAGCGGCATCTGCGCGTCGATGGTGCCGGAGCGCCGCCAGGGGACCCGCTCATGGGGCTCTACCGCACGCGCGACGGTTATGTGCGCATCCACACCAACTTCGCGCATCACCGCGAGCGCGTGCTCGCGCTGCTCGGCTGCGCACCAACACGCGAGGCGGTGGCGACGGCGCTCGCGGCGCGTGATGCCGTTGCCTTCGAGACCGAGGCGCACGCGGCGGGCGCGGTGGTCAGCGCGCTGCGCGATGCCGAGACATGGGCGGTGCATCCGCAGGCCCAGGCGCTGGCAACGCTGGCGGTGCTGACCATCGAGCGGATCGGCGACGCGCCGGCGCGGCCGCTGCCGCGCGGGGCTCGCCCCCTCGAGGGTATCACGGCGGTGGATCTCACACGCGTCATTGCGGGGCCGGTGGCGGGTCGCACGCTCGCGGCGCATGGCGCTGATGTGCGGCTGATCACCGCGCCCAGGCTGCGGCAGATCGATTCGTTGCTGCCCGACACCGCGCGCGGCAAGCGGGTGGTGAACGCGGATCTCGCGATGTCGGAGGGTCGCGAGAAGCTGGCGGCGCTGATCCGCGGGCGGATATCGTGATCCAGGGGTTTCGCCCGGGCGCACTCGACAGGCTCGGGTTTTCGCCTGACGAGATCGCGCGGCTTCGGCCCGGCATCGTCTGTGTCTGGCTCTGCGCGTTTGGCCCTGCGGGACCGTGGGCCGGGCGTCGCGGCTTCGACTCGCTGGTGCAAACGGCGACGGGCTTCAACGCGGAGGAGGGCACGGCGGCCGGCAGTGGTCCAAAGGAACTGCCCTGCCAGGCGCTCGACCATGCGACCGGTCACCTCATGGCGTTCGCGGCAATGATGGCTCGGCTGCGACAGGCGCGAGAAGGTGGGTCGTGGCTGGTGCGAGCCTCGTTGGCACAGACGGGTCGTTGGATCGCGGGGTTCGGGCGGAAGAAGCGTTTCGAGGGCGCACAGTTCACCGCAGCGGAGATCGACGCCGTTTGCGAGACGCGGGCGACCCCGCGCGGGTCCGTGCGCGCTGTCTGCCACGCGGCGCGACTGGCGGATACGCCGGCCGCCTGGGTGCCGGCAGACTACTGATTGGCTTCGATCAGGCTCAGCAAGCCGCGCAGGAGGCCGGTCGGGTCCGGCGGGCAGCCGGGGATGCGCAGATCAACCGGCAGCACTTTCTCCGCCGCGCCGACGCAGACGGGGCTGGCGGTGAAGAGCCCGCAGCCGACGGCGCAGTCGCCGGCCGCCACCACGAATTTCGGCGCCGGCATCGCACGCCAGGTGCGTTCCATCGCCTCGCGCATGTTGAGCGTCACCGGGCCGGTTACCAGCAGCACGTCGGCGTGCCGTGGCGAGGCGACGAAGCGCAGGCCGAAACGCTCGAGGTCGTAGAACGCGTTGCTGAGCGCGTTAATTTCGAGCTCGCAGCCGTTGCAGGAGCCGGCGTCGAGTTCGCGGATCGCGAGGCTGCGCCCGAGGCGCCGACGCGTGGCCGCCCCGAGTTCGCGGCCCAGCGCGCGCAGCGCCGCGGTGGCTTCCGCGTCCGCGAGCGGCGCAGGCTCGGTGAGGGGCGCGAGCAGACCTTGCCAGAGAAGTTTTGACATCGTTCCTATCCGTCGTGTCCGGAGTAGGCGCAGTTGAAGGACTTGTTGCAGAGCGGGAAGTCGGCGACGATGTTGTTTTCGATGGCCGCTTCCAGCAGCGGCCACTGGAACCATGAGGGATCCCGGAAATGGCAGGCGGCGACGCGCCCGTCCGGGCTGAGGCGCAGCCAGAGGAAGACGTCGCCGCGGAAGCTCTCGACCAGAGCCACGCCCTCGCCTTCACGCGCAGGCAGCGGGATGGGCGGCTGCCATGGCGCGGCGCGAAGACGCTGCAGCACCTGGGCGATCAGTGTCATGCTCTGCTCCAATTCGCGGATGCGCACCCAGACGCGGGCGTTGACGTCGCCTGCCTCCAGCACTGGCACGTCGAACGCGAGCTCGTCGTAACCGCCATAGGCGCCACAGCGCCGCGCGTCGAAATCCCGTCCCGCGGCACGGCCGATGAAGCCGCCGGCGGCAAACTGCCGCGCCCAGGCCGCGCGCACGATGCCGGTGCTGACGGTGCGATCCTGCAATGAGTTGGTCTCGTCGTAGGTCCTGACGAGCCGTGGCAATTGGTGGTGCAGGGTGGCCAGAAGGGCCTCGATCGCGGCCACGCCATCCGGCGCGATGTCGCGTGCGACGCCGCCGGGTATGATCGCGTCCATCATCAGCCGGTGGCCGAACGCCGCGCTGCTGGCCCGCAACACGCGCTCACGCAGCGCACCGAAATGAGCTAGGAGGATCGCGAAGGCGGCATCGTTACAGATCGCGCCGATATCACCGAGGTGGTTCGCGAGCCGCTCCAGTTCCGCCATCAGGATGCGCAGCCATTGCGCCCGCGCCGGCGCCGCGATTCCGGCACACTGCTCCGCGGCGAGCGCGAAGGCGAAGGCATAGGCCACGGTGGCATCGCCGCTGACGCGCCCGGCGAGGCGTGCCGCGTGCGAGACGTCGGCGCCGCGCATCAGCCCCGCCGTGCCCTTGTGCGTGTAGCCGAGGCGCTGCTCCAGCCGCACCACGGTTTCGCCATGCGCGGTGAAGCGGAAATGCCCGGGTTCGATGATCCCGGCATGCACGGGGCCGACCGGGATCTGGTGCAGCCCCTCGCCCTCGACGGGAAGAAATTCGTAGCTTGTGCCTGTGCCGCCTGCCCAGCGGCCGTGATCCAGCCAGGGCCGCCCGTCTGGAATCCCGTCGGCGACGAGACCCGTGAGATCCTGGATCGCGCGCTCCAGGCGCAGCGCCGGGGGATGGTGTCGTCCGAGGGAGGGGAAGCGCCCCTGCGTTGCGTTGACGGAAAGGATCGCCGTCGCCGTGCCCTCGCGCAGCGCCGCGTGCACCACGCTTTCCTCCGCCCATAGCGAGACGAGGTCCACTGTCCCCGCCGCCAAGAGGTCGCCGAGTTCCTCCCAGGTCGCTGCAACCACCGCGACGCGCGGCCAGCGCGCCGTGTGCGCCGCACCGGTGAGCGCCGTGAGCACGCCTTCTGTCATCCCAGCGACCGCGCCACGTTCTGGAACCACGTCACGATTGCCGGCGGCAGATAGATGCCGGCGATCAACACCAGTGCCAGGTGCATCACGATCGGCAGGTAGGTGGTGTGTACCGGCCGCACCTCTCCCTTGGGCGCGCCGAACACCACCTGCTGGAGCCGCAGGACCAGCGCGCCGAACGCGATCAGCAGGCCCAGCACCAGCGGCACCGCGAGCAGTGGCGCGCGCGCGAAGGTCGAGCTGATCACCAGGAACTCGCTCATGAACACGCCCATCGGCGGCATGCCCAGGATGGCGATAACGCCGATGACAAGACCCCAGGCCAGGCCTGGATGGGTGACCGAAAGCCCACCCATTTCCTCCAGCTTCTGCGTACCCTTGGCCTGCGAGGTCTGGCCGACCGAGTAGAAGATCGCGGACTTGGTCAGACTGTGCATGGTCATGTGCAGCAGCCCCGCGAAATTCGCCAGCGGCCCGCCCATGCCGAAGGCAAAGGTGATGATGCCCATGTGTTCGATCGAGGAGTAGGCGAACAGGCGTTTAATGTCGCGCCGCCGGTACAGCATGAAGGCCGCGAACACGACGGAGACGAGCCCCATCGTCACCAGCAGCGGTCCCGGAGCGATGGCGCCGGGATTGGCCGCCATCACCACCTTGAAGCGCAGCAAGGCGTAGAGTGCCACGTTCAGCAGCAGGCCGGACAGCACCGCGGAGATTGGCGTCGGGCCCTCGGCATGCGCGTCCGGCAGCCAGGCGTGCAGCGGCACCAGGCCGACCTTGGTGCCGTAGCCCAGCAGCAGGAACACGAAGGCAAGGTCGAGGAGCGCGGGGTCGAACGAGCGCGCGTGCGCCACGAGCTGCCGCCACGACATCGCAGGCAGGCCCTGGCCGACTGCCGCCTGGGCCGCGAGGTAGACGAGGATGGTGCCGAACAGCGCGAGCGCGATGCCGACGCTGGCGAGGATGAAATATTTCCACGCTGCCTCGATCGCCTCGTGCGTGCGGTAGAGCCCGACCATCATGACCGTGGACAGCGTCGCGAGCTCGATCGCCACCCACATCACCCCGATGTTCTGCGCGGCGAGTGCGAGGCTCATGCCGAACAGCATCACCTGATAGATCGCGTGGTAAAAGCGCAGATAGAACGGCGTGAGCCGCCCAGTCTCGAGCTCGTGGCGGATATAGCCGGCGCTGAACACGCTCGCGGTGAAGCCGACGAAGCAGTTGAGCACCAGGAAGACGACGTTGAGGTCGTCCACGAACAGGTACGTGCCGGGCGGCGGCCGGTGGCCGATCAGCACCAGCGCGCACAGGAGCGCGGCGAAGGAGGCCGCCATGTTGATCCGCGCCGCGAGACGGTAGGAGGGCACGAGCGTCAGCACCGTGGCGGCGGCGACGGGGATCAGCAGCACACCCGCGAGCGCGTGATTGGCGAACGCGCTCATCGCCGGTCGCCGCGGAAACGGTCGAGTGCGGCGACATCCACGGTGTCGAAGCGCTCGCGGATGCGGAAGAGGAAGATGCCGATGACGATGAACGCGATGAGGATGGAGAAGGCGACGCTGATCTCGACCACCAGCGGCATCCCCCGTGCCCCCGTCGCCGCCAGGATCAGCCCGTTCTCGAGCGACATGAAGCCGACCACCTGGCTCACCGCGTTGCGCCGCGTGATCATCATGAGGAGACCGAGCAGCACCACCGAGAGTGCGAAGGCGAGGTCCTCGCGCGCCAGGGTGCCGGCGGCGGCGGTCACCGGCAGCATGACGGAGATGGACAGGGCCACCAGCGCGAGCCCCAGCACCATGGTGATGCCGAGCCCCGCCACCGGCTCGACTTCACGGTGGATGCCCAGCCGCTGGATCAGCCGGTGCAGCGCGTACGGAATGATCATCGCCTTGAACAGCAGCGCGATCGCTGCGGTGATGTAGAGGTGCGGCGCGTCCTGGATCTGCGCCTGCCAGGCGACGGCAAGCGCCAGCGCCAGCGCATGCAGCGCGAACGTGTTGAGGAGGCTGTAGAGCCGGTCCTGGTAGAGCATCAGGAAGCTCACCAGTACCATGAGCCCCGCCAGAAGATGGGCGACGTCGAAATCGAGCCGGCTCATCACGACCCCCTGGCGACAAACAGCAGGAGAGTGGCGAGGAAGCCCAGCATCAGCGCGGCGCCGAGGAATTGGGGCACGCGGAAGACGCGCATCTTGGCGATCGCCGATTCGCTGATCGCGAGCAGTACGCCGCCGGCGGCCAGCTTCGCCGCGTAGAACAGCATTCCCCAGGCGTAGGCCGCGATCGGGGCGCCTTGTCGTGCCAGCCCGAAGGGCACGAACACGGTGCCGATGAGCGAGATGTAGAGCAGCAGCTTGAGCATCGTGGCGAGCTCGATCATCGCCAGGTGCCGGCCGGAATATTCGAGCACCATCGCCTCGTGCACCATGGTGAGCTCGAGATGCGTCGCCGGATTGTCCACTGGGATGCGCGCGTTCTCGGCAAGGGCGACCAGGATCAGCGCCACCAGCACCAGCGCCAGCGACACCTGTACGCCGACGGCGGGAAGGCCCAGGGCTTGCGCGATGGTGGAAAGCTGTGTCGCGTGCGCGTGCAGGGCCAGGGTGAAGACGATCATCAGCATCGCCGGCTCGGCGACCGCGGCGATCATCACCTCGCGGCTGGCGCCGATGCCGCCGAAGCTGGTGCCGATGTCGAGCCCCGCGAGGCTGAGGAAGAAGCGCGCTGTTGCGAGCAGGCCCACGATCGCGATCAGGTCCGCGGCCCAGCTGAACGGCAGGAAGGTGGCGAAGGTCGGCACCAGCGCCGCCGCCACCCAGGTCGCGGCGAAGATCAGATAGGGCGCCACGCGGAACAGCCAGGAGGCGTTCTCGGCGATCACCGTCTCCTTGCGGATGAGGCGCAGCAGGTCGCGATAGGGTTGCAGCACGTCCGCACCGCGCCGGCGCTGCAGCCGCGCCTTTGCCTTGCGCACCAGCCCCGTCAGCAGCGGTGCGGCGACCAGCACCAGGCACATCTGCACGCCTTGCACGATGTAGGGCCCGATCATTGCCATAGCGCGAGCAGCACCAGCAGCAGCACGAGGGCCGCGAAGACGAGCGAGAGGTATTTGCGAATGGTGAGGAATTGGAGGCGGTTCAGCCGGGTCGCGATGCGCTCCACCACCAGGGCGAGGCGGCGGTAGAGCAGCTCCCAGATCCTGTCACGGGAACGCAACGAGAAACGCGCAGGGCCGAGCCCGCCGGGCGGCGGCATCGCCACGGTTTCCGCGGTATCGAACGCCATGGCCCCGAACACGTGCGATAGCGGTTGTGCGAAACTTGCAGGTGTGTACTGCGTCGTCGGTGAGGCGGTGGGGAAGCCGCAATCCCATGCCGGGGCGCGGCGCATCCGCCGTGCCGCGACGGTGCGCACCAGCAGCGCCGCGGAGGTTCCGGCCAGCACCATGAAGACCAGGACGATCAGCCCGTTATAGGAGCCGGCGCGCGCGGAGAGCGGGATCAGGCTGAGCCAGGCCTCGGTCGCCTGGCGCGGCAGGGTGGTGCCAAGGACGAGGCGCAGGAGAGGGCGCAGCGCGTCCACCGCGAGGCCGGGGAGCACGCCGAGGAGCAAGCAGGCCGCAGCGAGCAGTGCCATCGCCAGGCGCTGCCAAACATCCACCTCGTTCGCGCCGGCTGCTTGTGGCGAGCGCGGACGGCCGAGGAAGGCCATGCCGTAGGCGCGCACGAAGCAGGCCGCGGCCAGCGCCGCCGCGAGTGCCAGCATCGCGCCGGCCGCGGGAACCAGGAACTTGAGCAGCCAGGGCGCCAGCAGCGGGCTGGTCAATACGGTCTGAAACAGCAGCCACTCGGAGACGAAGCCGTTGAGCGGCGGCAGCGCCGAGATCGCCGCCGTGCCGATCAGGAACAGCACAGCCGTTGCGGGCATGCGGTGGATCAGCCCGCCGAGGCGGCCGAGATCGCGTTCGCCGGTGGCATCGAGCACGGACCCGGCGCCAAAGAACAGCAGGCTCTTGAACGTGGCGTGGTTGGCGACGTGCAGCAGGCTCGCGGTGAGCGCGAGTGCGGCCGCCGTCTCGAACCCGCCGGAACGAAACGCCATTGCGAGCCCGAGGCCGAGGAAGACGATGCCGATATTCTCAACCGTGCTGTACGCGAGCAGCCGCTTGAGGTCGTTCTCGACGATCGCGTAGAGCAGGCCAATGACTGCCGTCAGCGCGCCGACGACCAGCGGCGGCAGACTCCACCACCAGACGGGCGCGCCGAGCAGGTCGAAGGCGATCCTGATGAAGCCGTAGATCGCGACCTTGGTCATGATCCCGCTCATCAGCCCCGAGACGTGGCTCGGCGCCGCGGGGTGGGCAAGCGGCAGCCAGGCGTGCAGCGGCACCAGCCCCGCCTTCGAGCCGGTGCCCACCAGGACCAGCAGCAGCACCAGCCAGGCAAGCGTGCGATGCGTGGCGGCCAGGCGGATCGATGTGAAATCGTAATGACCATGCGTCCCCGCGAGCAGCCCGAAGGCAAGCAGCAGCACCAGCGTGCCCATGCTCGCGACGACCAGGTACACGTGCCCTGCGAGCAGGTTGCCCGGCCGCTCGTGGTGCGCCATCACCAGCGCCCAGGACGTCACCGACATGGTCTCCCAGGCGAGCAGGAAGGTGAAGGCGTCGGCCGCCAGCACCACCAGCGCCATGGCGGCGATGAAGGGGGCATAGAATGGCAGCACGCGCCGCGGTTCTTCCTCGTGGCGGGCGTAGCCGATCGCATAGAGGCTGGCGACGAAGCCGCCGAACCCGATCACCGTGAGAAAGAAGGCAGCGAGCGCGTCGAGGTGCAGATGCGCGCCGATCCAGGGGACACCGAGCGGCAGCACGACGTCTTCCACCCGTCCGGCGAGCAGCGCCGCGAGGGCGCTGGAGCCCAGTGCCGCACAGACCAGGGCGGTCAGCGGATAGATCGCGGCGGAAGCCAGGCGTCGCGGCAACGCCACGCCGGCGGGGCCAAGCAGGAGCAGGCTCGCGACGCAGCCGAGGAGGAAGGAAAGCAAGGTCACGCCCGTGCGGACTCCCTCGCCGTCGTCGTACCCGCACGCATCCCCGCGCTCCGCCTTGCCAATCCGGCGCGAGGCGCCGGCGGGCGTCGGCACGTCCATGGCACATCACGCAGAGGTCAAGATACACACATCGTGTCTGATGTCGAGGCCATCAAAGATACCGGGTTGTGACCTCAGAATTGCCTGGCGGGCAACGCTCCCCGCCCGGAGCCGGACGCTAGCTCCGCTCGATCAGCCGGACGCCGCGGCCCACGCCCTCGCTGCGCTGTCCGGCGGAGATCAGTTCGACCCCGGCCTGGTTGATCGCCTTGACGACCTTGTCGAGCGAATGCACCACGGCGCGGACGACGCCCTCGCTTGCCTCCATGCGCTGGATCGTCGGCAGCGAGACGCCGGAAAGGCGCGCCAGTTCCCGCTGATCGATCCCGAGCAGGGCACGCGCGGCTTTCATTTGTTGGGATGTGATCATTGGTCTATCTAGAATGATAGACCGACCATCATCAAGTCGATATTTCCTGCTCGATGTCAGCTTCTCGGCGACCCTGGCGGATCGCCGCGAGGCCGCGCCGCGCGGTGCCGTCCGGGGCGGAATTCGCCGGCGCCAGCCAGGCCAGGATGGCGTCGCGGCAGCGCGGCCACTCGTCGTCCAGGATCGAATACCAGTCGGTGTCTCGCCGGCGCCCCTTGACCACCATGTGAGCGCGGTGGCGGCCCTCGTGGGTGAAGCCCAGTCGCTCGGCCGCGCGGCGGCTTGCGGCATTGAGCGAATCGCACTTCCATACCAGGCGCCGGTAGCCCAGGTCGTCCGCGGCCAGGCGCAGCAGCAGGTACATCGCCTCCGTCGCTGCGCGGGTGCGTTGCATCCTCGGCGAGAACCAGATGCCGCCGAGCTCGATCGCGGCGTTCCGGGGCTCGATGTTGAGCAGCGCCAGCCAGCCGGATGCGACGCCCGTCGCCACCGGCCGCACGGCCCAGAACATCGGGTCGTGGGTCGAGGCCAGGGTCATCACCTGGGCACGCATGGCCGCCTCGGTCGCGAACGGACCGTAGCCCATATGGGTCCAGCTCGCCTCCGCGCCCTGCGCCGCCTGCCAGAGCTCCGGGGTATGGC
>DAHUXX010000210.1 GCA_027306955.1 Acetobacteraceae bacterium
CCTCGGCGGCGGCGGCGAAGCCGGCAACATCGAATTCGCCACACGGCTCGATGAAACCGGGCAGCGCCAGGACATAGCCGGCCGACGCGGTCTCGCCGCGCCAGAGCCAGGCGGAGGGAGCGGCGCGGCGCGCGGCGAGCAGGGCGTGCAGGCGCGAAGCGAGTTCCGCGTCGACGGCCTCCACGGAGCGCAGGAGAGCGGTAGCGGCGCGGACGAGATCGGCAGAACCGTCGCCACCCACGAGTGCGAGCAGCGCCGCGGCCGCCCCCTCGCCCCAGGCAACGGGCAGGGTCGCGTGGCGCGGCGGCGCATCGGGATCGGCGGCAGCCTCGAACGTCGCGAGGCGGGTACCGTGCCAGGGCTTGGGATGAGGTCCACGGGGCGTGCGCATGCGCCGAACGTAGCGGAGCGATGGAAGGCGAGAAACCCCATTTAGGGGCTGATTTGTGGTCGAACCGCAAAATCCTGTGGATAGAGTCGCTCTCCGGGGGGCGATGGACCGGCGTGCGCGCGCGGCCTATATCGGGGCCATGAACATCGGCACGCTCATCTTCACCTGGATGTACGGGCGCCCAGTCGGCCGCGACGGGGCCGGCAACCGCTATTTCGAGGAACGCCGGCCGCGTGGCGAAAGGGCCCGCCGCTGGGTGCTCTATGCCGGCGCGCCGGAGGCAAGCTCGGTTCCGCCCGAATGGCATGCCTGGCTGCACTACACGGTGGATGCCCCGCTCTCGGGCCCGAAATGGAAATGGCTGGCGCCGCACCAGCCGAACCCGACAGGCACGCCGGGCGCCTACCGGCCGGCCGGACACGACTACGAGGGCGGCAGGCGCCAAGCCGCGACCGGCGACTATGAGGCCTGGACGCCTGGCAGCTAGAGCTCGCGAACCTGGAACGAGGCCGGCATGAGCGGCACGCGGCGCAACGCGGCGGAATTGCTGACCGGAGCGGTCGTGATCGTGATCGCCGCCGGCTTCCTCGCATACGCCATCGCGGGAACCGGGCGCGCAAGTGCCAGCGGCTACCTGCTCAACGCGCGCTTCGACCGGATCGACGGGCTCGCGATCGGGGCGGATGTGCGCCTCGCGGGCGTGAAGGTGGGGCGCGTGGTCGGCGAGAAGATCGACCCGCAGACCTTCCAGGCGATCGTGACGTTCTCGATGCAGGACAACATCAAGCTGCCGAAGGACAGTTCCGCGCAGATCACCACGTCCGGGCTGCTCGGCGGCAGCGTGCTCTCCGTGGTGCCGGGCGGGGCCACTGCGACGATCCCGCCAGGTGGGAGGGTGACGATCACGCAATCGGCGGTGAGCCTCGAAGACCTGCTGGGCAAGTTCATCTTCAACGTCTCCGACCTGACCAAGGCGGTGCAGAAGAAGATTTTGACCCCGAAATGAGGGTGTCCGGCAGCAGTGCGGCCGCGTTGCCGGCGCGGCGCACCGGGCAGGGTCGGCCATGAGACCTGCCCTGCTGGCCGCCCTCGTTCTGGCCGCCCTCGTTCTGGCCGCGGCCGTGCCGGGCGCCGCGCAGGCGCAACAGGTTGCGCCCGTGACCCCGGTGACGCGCCTGCCACCGCCCTCCCAACTCGGCGGCATTCATGCGCCCACGCTGCCGGCTGTGCCCGCGACGCCGACCCCGGCGGCCCCGGTGGTGGCTGTTCCGGCGGCGCCCGTGGCGCCCTCCGCGGCGACACTGGCGCCGGCAACACAAGCCCCGTTGGCGTCCCCCGCGACGGCTCCGGCGGGGCCGACGCCAACCGCACAGCCGCTGCCGGCACCGCGCCCGGCGGGACCGACCTCGGCGACGCCAGCCCCGTCGACACAGGTTCCGGCGACACAGGTTCCGGCGACGCCGGCCCCGGCCCCGGCGGCACCCGCCCCCACGACAGCGATCCCCGCGCCACCCACCGCTGTCCCCGGTGCATCGGCTCCGGCGGCAGCAGCGCCGGGCGCGGCGACACCGCCACGCTCGACACCGGCGAACGGTGCGCCGGCGAACGCCCCCGCCGCCAACGCCGCTCCCCCCGGCGCAGCGCCCGCCACGGGGGCCAACCCGACACCGGGCCAGCCAGGCCTGCCCGGCACGACGCCCGCCACCGGCACGCCGGCACAGCCCGCCCAGCCGGCGCCGGCGCCGCAGCCGGCACTGCCGCCCCAGTTCACGCCGCCCGCGAACGGCCCCGCGTGGATACGGATGGGCCACGTCACGCTGCTGGTGCTGGACACCATCACTGGGCGTTCGCAGCAACTCTCCGGCCAGGTCCGCACCACGCTGCGCTTCGAGAGCCTGACCATCATCGCCAAGGGCTGCTACGCGCGCCCGCCCACCATGCGCACGGATTACACCGCCTGGCTCGACATCACGGACGCGCATCCGGGCCAGAAAGGGTTCTCCGGGTGGCTGCTGGCCAAAGAGCCCGCGATCGCCAGTTACGACAGCTCGAGCTACGACGTGCGGCTGGTATCATGCACGCCGTGAATGCCGGCGGGGCTCGCGCGGACTGGAGCTGAGCCCATGGCCGAGCGCCCGCACGGCGGCCTGATCCTGCCCGACGGTCGCGCGATCGGACGCCCGGCCCTGCTGCTCGACCTCGACGGCACGCTGATCGATATCGCGTCGACGCCGGACGCGGTGGTCATTCCCCCTTCCCTGCCCCAGCTGCTGCGACGGCTGCGCGCGCGCCATGACGACGCCGTTGCAATCATCAGCGGACGCCCGGTCGAGGCGGTTGACGCCCTGCTGGACCACGCCGCCTATGCCGTCGCGGGCGAGCACGGGGCGGCGCTCCGCACGGCGCCGGGCGGGCCGGTCGTGCGAGACGGGCTGCCCGTGCTGCCGGAGGCCGCGCTGGCGCGGGCGGCGGCGGTGGTGGGCAGGTTCCCCGGCGCGCTGGTGGAACGCAAGGCGCACGGAGTGGCGCTGCATTACCGGCAGGTGCCGGAAGCCGCGGCGGCGCTGCGCGCAGCGGCGGAGGCGATCGTCGCGGCATGCCCCGGCTTTTCCCTGCTCGCCGGCAGCATGACCTGGGAGGTGCGGCCCGACGGCGTGCACAAGGGCAACGCCGTGCGGGCGTTGATGGCGGCACCGCCCTTCGCCGGCCGGGTGCCGGTTTTCATCGGCGACGACGTGACCGACCGGGACGCGATCGCGGCCGCGGTGGCCATGGGCGGCGTCGGGCTCCTGGTCGCGGAGGCATTCGCTACACCCGCCGGCGTGCGCGCCTGGCTCGAAGATGCTTGAACCGTGGGCGCCGACCCTGGCTTGATGCCGCAGGCCGCCGGGCGGCGGCAGGCTGGAGGGGCTTCCCGATGCGACATCCCCCGATGCGACATCCGATGCGGGCGATCCTGCTGGGCGCATTCTTGCTGGGCGGATTCCTGCTGGGCTGCGGCCCGGCGCTTGCCGGCGCGCCACCGGGCGGGGCTTCCGTCGCGGACGTGCTGGCCAGGGTGCTGCCGAGCGTGGTCAACATCACCAACATCTCGGCCGGCCGCGCGTTGCCGGGCGAGGTTCAGGGCAGCCTCCCGATCCCGCTCGCGGACAAGCGCAGCTACGCCAGCGGTTTCATCATCGATCCGCGCGGCTACATCGCGACCAACAAGCACGTCGTGATCGGCAGCGAGCGCCTGATCGTGAAGCTGCACGACGGCACCGAGCACATCGCGCGCGTCGTGGGCGAGGCCAATCTCGCCGACATCGCGCTGATCAAGATCCACGCGGCGCATCCCCTGCCGCCCGTCATCTGGGCCACCGGCAGGGAGCCGCGCATCGGCGACGCCGTGATGGCGATTGGCAACCCGCTGGGGCTCGGCGAGTCCGTCAGCATGGGCATCATCAGCGCCACCGACCGCAACATCCAGAGCTCGCAGTTCGACCATTTCCTGCAGACCGATGCGTCGATCAACGAGGGCAATTCCGGCGGTGTCCTGGTCAATCTGCAGGGCCAGGTCGTCGGCATGAACACCGCGCTCTACGTGCCCAGGGGTGCCGCCGCCGGATCGGTCGGGCTCGGCTTCGCGATGCCGGCGGGGGACGTTTCGTTCGTGCTCGGGCAACTGCTGACGCGCCGCCGGCTCGAGGTCGGCTGGACCGGCATCTCGGCCCAGCCGGTGAACGGGTGGCTGGCGGAAGCGTTCGGGCTCTCGCGCGTCGCGGGCGCGCTGGTGACCGCGGTCGATCCCAAGGGGCCGGCTGCGGCGGCGGGGCTGCGCTCGGGCGACGTGATCACCGCCTTCGATGCCGCGCGTGTCGCCGATCCGCAGGCGCTGCTGCGCATGGCCGGCGTCGAGCCGGCCGGGGCAACCGTGCGGATCGCTTTCGTGCGCGACCGCGGGACGCACGACGCGCAGCTGACGATCGCGCCCTGGCCGGGCGGCAACCTCGCCTATATCGCGCCGCCCGAGGCGGAACGCCGGCGCCAGCCTCTCGATCTCGGCGTCAGCGTCGCCGCGATCGTCCCGGACATGCGCCTCGCGCTGCGCCTCAAGCCGGGACAGGAAGGCGTGCTTGTAACCGCTGTCGCGCCCGACAGCGCGGGGGAAATGCTCGGGGCAAAAGTCGGCAACATCGTGCTGCGCGCGGGCGACGCGGCCGTAAACACGCCCGGCGAGCTCCACGCGGCGGTCGCGGCGGCGCGCAGGGCGGGGGAGGATTTCATGCCGATGCTGGTGCGGTCGACGGACGGCACGATCCAATGGGTGGCGGTGCCGCTGTTCGATCACCGATAGAAACCGGCGGCCGGCCAAATGGCCGGGAGCGCCGAATAAATAAATCGCGAAAACTTGATCTTGCGCAAGGCCAGGGCATCCGTGCGCTTCTAATTACCACTCTGAAATAACCAATGGGCTGCCACCAGGCAGAAGGAGAAAGTGGTATGAAACGATCGCTGTATCTCGCTGGCGTCGCCGCGATTGCGCTCGGCTTTGCCGCGGCGTCACCGGCATTCGCGGCTGGCGGCGCCGCCGGCACGACTCCCACAACCGCGCCAGCGGCGGCAAAAACGGCGGCGGCCGAGGGCTCGGCCTCGCTGAAGACCGCCGCCGCCGAAGGTTCGGCCTCCCTTAAGACGGCTGCAGCCGAGGGCTCGAAGTCGCTGGAAATGGCGGCGGCCGAGGGTGCGCGGTCGTTGGAGATGGCGGCTGCCGAGGGCGCAGACTCGCTCAAGATGGCGGCTGCCGAAGGGTCGGAGTCGCTCAAGACCGCGGCCGCGGAAGGCGCGCAGTCGCTGATCATGGCGGCGGCGGAGGGGGCGGCCTCGCTCAAGACCGCGGCCGCCGAGGGTTCGCGGTCGCTGCAGACCGCGGCCGAGGACGGCATCAGGTCGCTGCAGACGGCGGCGGCCGAGGGTTCGCAGTCCCTGCTGCTGGCTGCCGCCGAGGGATCAGGCTCGCTGCATCTGGCCTCCGCGGAGGGTGCCGCGTCGCTCAAGATCGCTTCGGCGGAGGGCGTGCGCTCCTTGCAGACGGCCTCGGCGGAAGGTTCGCAGTCGCTGATCATCGCTGCCGCCACGGCGGGGCAGGCGTTGCGCGTCGCCGCTGCCGAAGGTGCCCGGTCCTTGGAGATGGGCGATGCCGGGCAGATGAAGACGTACCAGATGGCGGCCCAGGATGGCGTGCGGGCACTGAAGCTGGCCGCCGCCGAAGGCGCGCGGTCGTTGCAAATCGCCGCGGCGGACGGGGCGAGGTCGCTGCAGATGGCGGCGGCCGACGGTTCCGCCTCGCTGAAGCTCGCGGCGTCCCCGGGGAAGGGTTCGGTGAAGCCGGGCGGCGCTCACAAGTAACCAAGGCGCGATAGCCGCGGTCTCCCGCCGGTTAGAGCAAGAAATCCGACCAGATGATTCTATCTGGTCGGATATTGCTCCAGACGGCGGGGGGCCGCGGTGGCCCTTGAATCGGGCGGGCAGGATCGTATCTCGACCTGGTGGCAGAAGGTGCCGACGCCCTTTCTGGATGTCTTGTCTGCGGGCTCGTCGCCTTCCGGGCGCCAGGCTCGCGCGGCCGGGTCGCATGTTTTCCACGCGTGGGCAAAGCGAAGGACGGCACACCTGGCGTGTCGTGAACCGGGTTCGCATCGCAAGACAACAGGGGAGTTGCATCATGAGGACGTCGTATCTTGCCGGGGCCGCGATGCTGGCGCTCGGCATGTTCGTCGCTACCCCGGTGTTCGCGGCGTCGACCGCCTGCTCGATGCCGAAGGCCACCTCGGCATACGGCTCGGGCGCGCTCAAGACGGCCTCCTCCGGGGGCTGGGGCTCGCCCAAGAGTGCCTCGGCCAACGGTTCGGGCGCGCTGAAGACCGCCGCTTCCGAGGGATCCAGCTCGCTGAAGACCGCCTCGGCCAACGGCTCCGGCGCACTGAAGACCGCCGCCTCCGAGGGGTCCGGTTCGCTGAAGGTCGCGTCCGCCGGCTGCAAGTAACGACAAAGGGGCGGCACCAGCCGTCCCGGAGATGAGTTCCGCCCCGCCGTTGCCGGCATGACCGGCGGCGGCGGGGTTTTCGCGAGGGCCACCCGATGCGCAAGGCGCGACAAGCAGTAGGCTGGTTGCTGGCGGCGCTGCTGGTCGCGGCTTCGATCAGCGCGTCCGCACGCGCGGCCCTGTTCAACCAGGATATCTCCGCGGTGGTCGCGCGGGTGCTGCCCGCGGTGGTGAACATCGCCGCGGTCATCACGCCGGGCTTCCCGGGCGATTCCGGCGCCGGGCTGGCGACCATCCGCGGCGCGCACGATCTCGGCAGCGGGCTGATCATCGACTCCTCGGGGCTTATCGTCACCAACAAGCACGTGGTGGAAGGCGCGAGCCTGATCACGGTGACGCTGCAGAACGGGCTTTCCTACCGCGGCACGCTGCTCGCGGCGGCGGCGCAGGCCGATATCGCCCTGATCAAGATCGACGCGCCGACGCGGCTCACCGCGATCCCGCTCGGCGACAGCAGCAAGCTGCGCGTGGGCGAGCCGGTGTTCGCGATCGGCAACCCGCTGGGGCTCGGCGGCACCGTCACCTCGGGCATCATCTCCGCCCTCGGCCGCGATATCGCGACCACGCCCTATGACGACTTCATCCAGACCGACGCCGCGATCAACCACGGCAACTCCGGTGGGCCGCTGTTCGACCTCGCCGGTCACGTGATCGGGATCAACACCGCGTTCGAGACGCCGAGCGACGAGGCCAACGGATCCGTCGGATTGGGCTTTGCCATCCCCTCCAACGAGGTTGGCTTCGTGGTGCGCCAGCTGCGCGCATACGGGTATGTGCGCGCCGGCTGGTTCGGCGTCGCGGCGCAGGCGCTGACGCCGGAGCTGGCCGAGGCGCTTGGGCTCGCGGTCCCGCGCGGTGCGATCATTTCGTCGATCGACCCGAACGGACCCGCGGCGCATTCCGATCTGCGACCGGGCGATGTGGTGCTGGCGGTCAACGGCAAGAAGATCGCCGATGTGCGCGCGCTGTGGCGGGCGGCCGGCGTGCTGCCGGCGGGCGCGGTCGCGACGCTCGGAATCTGGCGCGACGGCAAGGCGCGCGATGTTAAAGTGGCGGTCGCGGACTGGCCCGGGGATCGCCGCGCGCGTGGCGCGTTGCCGGCCACCGGCGAGTCGCTGCGCTCGCTCGATTCGCAACCGATGGCGCTCGGGGCCAGTCTCGCGGCGGGCGATGGCGGCGTACTGGTCGAGGCGGTGCAGCCGAGGGGCGGCGCGATGGCGAGCGGCATCCGGCCGGGCGACGTGATCCTGCAGGTCCAGGGCACCGCCGTCGCCGCGCCAGGCGAGGTGGGAAGCCTGCTGGACGCGACACGTGCCGCGGGCCGGCGGTTCGCCGCGGTGCTGGTGCGGCGCGGGACAGCGCACGACTGGATCGCGGTGCCGCTGATCGTGGAGCCGTAACCGGACGGCGATTTCCCTTCACCTGCCCGCGACGCCGCCGCGGATCGCGAGCCGGCAGGGTTCAGCTCGGCGGAAGCGCGAGGTGCTTCGCGAAGGCCGGGCGGGCAAGCAGGCGCTGGTACCAGGCCCGCAGGCTGGGCGCCTCGGGCCGGCCGGGCACGTCCATGACGAACCAGCGATGCACGTAGATGCCGAGTGCCATGTCCGCGAGGGTGAGGTTGTCGCCCGCGACATAGGCGTGGCGCGCCAGGCGCCCGTCCAGGATCGCCCAATGGCCCGCGGCATCCTTGGCCGCGGCAGCAATCGCCGCCATGTCGCGCTGTTCCGCCGGCGTGCGCACGAGGCCGAGGAAGATGGTGCTCATCGGCCGGTTGATGGCCGTCTGCTGGAAGTCCATCCAGGCCTCCACGCGCGCGCGCGCCTTGGGTCCGGTGGGGTAGAGCGGCGTCGACGGCGCGTGCGCGTTGCAGATGTAGCGCAGGATCGTGTTGCTCTCGAACAGCGTGAAGTCGCCGTCCTCGATGGCGGGGACGAGGCCGAGCGGCTGCATGGCGCGGTATTCCGGCGTGGCGGTGCCGCCGAACGCGCCGCCGACATCGACGCGCGTGTAGGGGAGGCCCAGTTCCTCGAGCAGCCATATCACCTTCATCACGTTGCTCGACGTGTTGCGGCCCCAAAGCTTGATCATGCGGCGATCCCCCGTTGCGCTCGACGAGCGTATCGGGCCGGGGTCGGCGCGGCAACTTGCGGGGGGGCGCGGGGCAGCGCATATCGCCGGCATGGTCACCGCCCCTGCTTCCGTGCCGCGCCTGCGCCTCGCACTCGGCCTTACCGCGCTGATTTCGCTCGCGACCCTGGGCACGGCCATCGCCTCCGAACGCTGGGGCGGGCTGGTGCCGTGCGCGCTGTGCCTGGTGGAACGCTGGCCCTGGCGCGCCGCGGCGGCAATCGCGCTGGTGGGACTGGTGGTCCCGCGAAAGCTGGCGCTGGCGCTGGCCTGGCTGGTGGTGCCGGTGATGCTCGCCGGCGTGGTCGCGGGCGCGGTGCATGTCGGCGTCGAGTGGCGGCTGTGGCCGAGCCCGCTGCCGCAGTGCCAGGCGCCGCATTTCCAGACCGGCAGCATCGCGCAGCGGCTCGCGAGCATGCCGGCGAAACCGTCCAAGGCATGCGAGGATGCGACCTATCTCATTCCCGGCGTGCCGATCTCGATGGCGATGATGAACCTGCTCGACTCGCTCGTGGTGGCGGCGAGCATGGCATGGTTCCTGGTCGCGCGCCGCGAGCGGGCGGCATGAGCCGGCTGCCCGGCGATCGCGGGCGCACACCGGCGGCGATGATCCGTGTCGATCACGCCGGCGAGTATGGCGCGAAACGCATCTACCAGGGCCAGCTCGCGGTGCTGCGCCGGCGTGGCGATGCCGCGACCGTGGCGCTGGTCGAGCACATGCAGGACCAGGAGCAGCACCACCTCGACACCTTCGCCCGCATGATCGGCGAGCGGCGGGTGCGCCCGACGGCGCTGCTGCCGCTCTGGCACGTGGCGGGCTGGGTGCTCGGCGCGGCGACGGCGGCGCTGGGCACGCGCGCCGCGATGGCGTGCACTGTCGCCGTCGAAGAGGCGATCGACGAGCACTACGCCGGTCAGGCGGCGGCGCTGCCACAGAGCGAGGCGCCGTTACGTGAGACGATCGAAAAATTCCGCGCCGAGGAGCTGGAGCACCGCGACACCGGGCTCGAGCACGGCGCGGAGCAGGCAGTGGGCTATCCGCTGCTGCGCGCCGCGATCGGCGCTGGATGCCGCGTCGCGATCGCGCTGTCGGAAGTCATCTGATCGCGATTGCGACACCGTTTGGCGGCCGATAGGCTCGCCCTTCCCCAAGCGGAAGGATCGCCATGACGACATCGACGCCGTTCGGCTCCGGCGAGAGTGTGCTGACCCTGGACCTGCGGTCCATGGCCGGCCACCTGACTATCGAGCCGGGCGGAACCCTGACGGCTGATACGCTGACGGGACCGGGGCCCGCGCAGGTGGTGGCGCTGGGCGGCGACCCGCTGCACGGCGAGATGCCCGCCACGAGCTTGCACGCACAGGCGACGAGCCCCGTCGTCGTCGGCAACCCGCTTTCGCAGGCGCCGGTGTTCGCCGCGCCGCCCGCCACGCACATCACCATCGTGCCGACCTTCGACGCCAGCGTGCTCAACGCCACCTCGATCACCGCGAGCTACGAGAGCGCGGTCAACTCCGCGATCCAATATTTCGAGAACGAAATCACCACCCCGATCACGGTCGACATCAATTTCGGCTGGGGCGAGGTCGCCGGCTCGACGATCAGCGCGGGCGCGCTCGGCGAGAGCTCGTCCACCACGAGCAATTTCTCGTACAGCGCGGTCTACACTGCGGTGCAGGGGCTGGCGAGCAAGTCGGCGGTACAGCAGGCCGCCTACGCGACGTTGCCGGCGACGAACCCCACGGGCGGCACCAACAACATCCAGTTGACCACGGCGCAGGCCGCGGCGCTCGGGCTGCAGAGCAATGCGGGCGGGCTCGACGGCTCGGTCGGCATCGACAGTACCAGCCAGTATTTCTGGTCGCAGAGCGCGCCGCAGGCGGGCAGCTACGACGCGGTGAGCACGTTCGAGCACGAGATCTCCGAGGTGCTCGGTCGCTTCGACAACGGCGGTACGAGCAACACCTACACGCTGCTCGATTTCTTCCGCTACACGGCGGCGGACCTCGGCTCGGCGGATGCGCCGGGCAGCGCCGCGGGATCGATCGACCAGCCCTATGTCGCCGGCTACAGCGCCGGCAACCAGTCCTACTTTTCCTACAACGGCCACACGGTCACCTATGCCTATGACACTCCGGCGGATGTCGCGCAGGGCAATGACATCGCCGACTGGGGCCCCGCCGTTGCCAACGATTCCTTCGGCTTCGGTGTCACGGGCGCGGTGTCGCCGGTCTCGACCGTCGACCTGCAGGAACTCAACGTGATCGGCTACAGCCTCGCCGCCGCCTGCTACGCGGCGGGAACGCGCATCGCAACCGCGCTGGGCGAGGCGCCGATCGAGGCACTGCGCGTGGGCGACAGGGTGCGGCTCGCCGGCGGCGGCGCGGCGCCCGTGATCTGGCTCGGGCACCGGCAGGTGGATGCGACGCGCCACTCCCGCCCGGAGACCGTCTGGCCGGTTCGGGTGCGGGCCGGTGCGCTCGGCGACGGGGTTCCCGCGCGCGACCTGCTACTCTCGCCCGACCACGCGGTGCTGACCGACGGGGTGCTGATCCCGATCCGCTGCCTGATCAACGGGGCGACGATCGCACAGGAACGGTGCCGACGCATCACGTACTGGCACGTGGAGCTGCCACGGCACGAGGCGATCCTGGCCGAGGGACTGGCGGCCGAATCCTACCTCGACACTGGCAACCGGGCGGCGTTCGACAACGCGGGCAAGGTGGTCGCGGCCCATCCGGATTTCACGACGAGCGCCGACGCGGCGTGGCGAGCAGGCGCGTGCGCGCCGCAGGTGACGCACGGGGAAGCGTTGGAACGGGTGCGCCGGCGCGTGCTGGCGCGGGCCGCTCTGCTGGGCTGGCGGCGCGCGGAGGCCAGGCCGGTGCTGCGCGCCGCGGGACGGGTGGTGCGCCGACGGGTGGTCGACGGGGAGCTGCGCTTCATGCTGCCCCCGGGCACGCCTGACGTGGTGCTCGCGAGCGAGGCCGGCGTGCCGCGCGAGGCAGGCGAGAGCCACGACCCCCGCCAGCTCGGAGTCGCACTGGCGGCGCTGGCGCTCGATGGTGTTCCGGTGGCGCTCGACGACGCGCGCTTGGGCGACGGCTGGTACGGCGTGGAGGCGGGATGGCGCTGGACCGATGGCGCGGGCATGATCCGCGTGGCAGGCGCACGGCTCTTGTCGCTGCGGCTGGCAACCGCGGCGCGGTGCTGGGTGCCGCCGGAGGATTCGCAGCGAGCCGCCGGCTGACCCGCTTCTCCGGCCGGCGCGCCGCGACGGGACAACGGGAGGGACGGGCATGACACAGATCGGCGGTCACATCGCAGCCACGCGGCGGCCTGGCGCACTGGGCGTCCATTCGCTGGACCTCGTCGACGTCACGGTGCCGGACCTGCGGCCGGCGGCGGATTTCTATCGCGCCTTCGGCCTCGACGTGCGCGAGGAGGGCAACGGGCTCGCGCTGTACACCAAGGGCCATCCGCATCGCTGGGCGCGCTTCACCGAGGGGAACGGGAAGCGTCTGAGCCGCCTCACCTTCGGCGCGTTCGAGGACGACATGGAGCGGTTCCGCCAGCGCCTGCGCGAGCGCGGCATCGCCCCGGCCGACCCGCCGCCCGGGGTCGCGTCCAACGGGCTATGGTTGCGCGACCCTGACGGGCTTGCGATCGAGATCCGCGTCGCGGAGAAATCCTCGCCCAGCGACAAGACGCCGATGACCATGGTCTCGGCGCCCGCGGGCACCGCCGCCGCGCCGAGCCGCTCCCGCGCCGGCCTGGTGCGGCCGCGCCGGCTCTCGCACGCCTTGCTGTTCTCGTCCGATGTCGCCCGCAGCATCGGCTTCTATCAGGATGTGCTGGGGCTGCGGCTGTCCGACCGCTCGGGCGATGGCATCGCGTTCCTGCACGGCATCCATGGCAGCGACCACCACATGGTCGCCTTCGCCCGCTCCACGGGGAGGGGCCTGCACCATCTGAGCTGGGATGTGACGTCGGTCGACGAGATCGGGCTCGGCGCGATGCAGATGGCGGACAGGGGGTTCTCCGCCGGCTGGGGGCTCGGACGGCATGTGCTCGGCTCCAACTATTTTCATTACGTACGCGATCCGTGGGGAAGCTGGTGCGAATATTCCGCCGATATCGACTACGTCCCCGCGGATCATGACTGGGCGAGCGGCGACCACCCCGCGGAGGACGCCTTCTACGTCTGGGGCCCCAACCCGCCCGCTGATTTCGTCGTCAACCACGAAGCGGCGGGCTGAGCAAACCGCCTGCCTATTCCTCGCCGCGGGTTGCGTGGGCGGGGTTGGTGATACCGCCATGAGCGCCCGACCAGGCGACGGGGTCCTCGAGGAAGCGGCGCACCTCGCCGAGGGCGGTCTCGGCGAAATAGGGACGCTCACGGCAGGCATCGAGCACGTCCCACCAGGTGCAGAGATGGTGCAGCGCGATGTCCATCGCGGCCAGCGTCTCGAAGCTGCCGGGGAAGACGCCGTAGAAGAACACGACGAAGGTGTGGTTGACGATGGCCCCTGCCTCGCGCAAGGCGTTGGCGAAACGGATCTTGCTCGCGCCATCCGTCGTGAGGTCCTCGACCAGCAGCGTGCGCTTGCCCTCCGGCACGTCGCCCTCGATCAGCGCGTTGCGGCCGAAGCCCTTGGGCTTCTTCCGTACATAGGCCATGGGCGCCATCATGCGGTCGGCGATCCAGGCCGCGAAGGGGATGCCGGCGGTCTCGCCGCCGGCCACCGCCTCGATCGATTCGTAGCCGACATGACGGCCGATCTTGTCGACCGCCAGCTCGCAGATCTTGGCCCGGGCACGGGGGAAATAGATGATGCGCCGGCAGTCGATATAGACGGGCGACTTCCAGCCGCTGGTGAAGGTGTAGGGCTCCTCCGGGCGGAAATTGACCGCCTTGATCTCGAGCAGGATACGCGCCGCCGTCAGTGCCGCGTCGCGGTCCCAGTCGCTGGTGTGATGTTTTTCCATGGCACCCACTCCTTCTTCCCCCGTCGTAACGGCGGCGGCGCGGCTCGTCCATGGGCCGGTTGACCCGGGCGAGGCGGCGCCTTAGGCCGAAAGCCGACAGGAGGAACGGCAATGGCGAAGCGCTACCGGATCGCGGTGATCCCCGGCGACGGGATCGGCAAGGAGACCGTGCCCGAGGGTCTCAAGGTGCTGGACGCGGCGGCGCGGCGCTTCGGCTTCGAACTCGCCGAGACGCACTACGACTGGTCGTGCGAAACCTGGAAGAAGACCGGCTCCATGATGCCCGCGGACGGGCTCGACCGGCTGCGCGAGGCGGACAGCATCTTCCTCGGCGCGGTGGGCTGGCCGGAGGTGCCGGACCATATCTCGCTCTGGGGCCTGCTGATCCCGATCCGCCGCGGCTTCGACCAGTACGTGAACCTCCGCCCGTGCCGGCTGATGCCGGGCGCGAAGACGCCGCTCGCGGGGCGGACGGCGGCGGATATCGACTTCTACGTCGTGCGCGAGAACACCGAGGGCGAGTACAGCGCCACCGGCGGGCGCAGCTTCGAGGGAACGGACCGCGAGATGGCGGCGCAGGTCTCGATCTTCACCCGCCAGGGCTGCGACCGGGTGATGCGCTACGCCTTCGAGCTGGCGCGCACGCGGCCGAAGAAGCACCTCACCTCCGCAACCAAGTCCAACGGCATCACGGTGACGATGCCGTACTGGGACGAGCGCTTCGCGGCGATGGCGAAGCACTATCCGGACATCCGCACCGACCAGTTCCACATCGACATCCTGTGCGCACATTTCGTGCAGCACCCGGACTGGTTCGACGTGGTGGTGGGCTCCAACCTGTTCGGGGACATCCTCTCGGACCTCGGGCCGGCGGTGGCGGGCTCCATCGGCATCGCGCCGTCCGCCAACATCAACCCGGACCGCACCGCGCCCTCGATGTTCGAGCCGGTGCACGGCTCGGCGCCGGACATCGCGGGCAAGCATATCTGCAATCCGATCGGCCAGGTCTGGGCCGGAGCGATGATGCTCGAGCACCTCGGCGAGAAGGCGGCGGCGGACGCGATCGTGCACGCGATCGAGGTGCTGCTCGGCGAGGGTGGGCCACGCACGCGCGACATGGGCGGCCAGGCCGGGACGGCGGAGGTCGGCAAGGCGCTGGCGCAGATCGTGGCGGCCGGTTGAAAACCCGCCTCCGCACCCTGTAATTGGAGCCATGGGACACGAGAGTATGATCGCCCGGCGCTGCGAGCGCGCGGTGGTGACCGCCTATCGGGAGCTGCGCGGGCGCGACACGCCAGACCCGCTGGCGTTCCAAGCCTGCACGACGCTGTACCGGATCCACCATCCCGAGGCATCGCTCTCCGAGGCCAGGCGGCTGGTGGCGGAATGGATTGACCACCACGTGGTGCGGCAGGACACCGGCCCGACGCCAGGGTGCGACTGCCCCCAGTGACGCGGTCGGTTGATGAGGTCGGGTGAATCCGCCCCTACCTGGCGGATTCCAGCGCCTTTTCGGCCAGCAGCGCTTCGGCCAGCAGCGCTTCGGAGCGTTCCAGCAGCCCGGGCTTGGCCCAGCGGATGGCGGCGAGCGCCAGCGCATCGATCGTGTCCACCAGCGGAATCCCGAGCTCGCGCCACGGGCCGGCCTGGATACCGAGCGGGATTTCCGTGCAGCCGAGCACCACGGCGCCGGCGCCGCGCGCGGCGAGGGAACGGACGACGGCGGCGAGCGGCGCATAGGCCTCGGCGACGCGGTTGGCCTTTACCATCGCGATCGCCGGGGTGACGGAAGCGGCCATTTCCTCGCGGCTCGGCTCGATGCAGCGCCAGCCCAGCGCCTCCAGCCGGTCCTGGTAGAGGCGCATGGCCAGCGTGGTCGCCGTGCCCATCACGCCAACCGTGCCGGAGGGCAACACGCGGCGCAGCTCGGCCGCCGAGGCCTCGACGATGTGCAGGATCGGCAGCCCCTCGCCCAGCATCTGCTCGTACCAGCCATGCGCGGTGTTGCAGGGGATGGCGACGGCACCGCAGCCGGCCGTCCTGAGCCCGCGCAGGCCGCGCCGCAGCCAGGGCCAGGGATCCTCCGCGCCGGGATCGCGCAGGCGCGGCGGCACCCGCGGGTCGGACCACAGCACCGCTGGGATCTGGTCCTGGTCGCGCTCCGCCGGGGTCAGCAGCGTGAGCCGCGCCATGAACTGCGCACTGGCGAGCGGACCCATGCCGCCCAGCACACCGAGGATGCGTTCGCCGTTCTCGACCATGGGGCGAATCTCACCCATGTTGGGCCCGACGCAAGAGGGACGCATGCAGAAGATCGAATTTCCCGGCATCGAGATCCAGGGGCACCGGGGTGCCCGCGGGTTGTGGCCGGAGAACACGGCGGAGGGATTCCGGCGGACCGTGGCGCTGGGCGTGGACAGCATCGAAACCGATGTCGCGGTGACGGCCGACGGCATCGCCGTGCTGAGCCATGACCCGGCGCTGCACGCGGACATGGCGCGGCTCGACAGCGGCTGGATCGCGGGGCCGGGCCCGGCGATCGGCGGCCTGACGCTCGCGGGACTGCGCCGATATGATGTCGGACGGCTCCGGCCCGGCAGCGGGCTGGCAGCTCGCTTCCCGCGCCAGGTGGGGATCGACGGGCTCGGTGTGCCGACGCTGGCCGAGGGCCTGGCGGCGAGCGCGCCGGTGGTGCTCGATATTGAGATCAAGACGTTTCCCGACGGCAGGCACCGCACGGCGTCACCGGAGGCGATGGTCGATCTCGTGGTGGCGGGGGCGGTGGCGGCTGGTGCGCTCGCGCGGCTGGTGGTGCGCAGCTTCGACTGGCGGGGTCTGAGGCACCTGCGGCT
The DNA here is from genome assembly GCA_027306955.1 of Acetobacteraceae bacterium. Lineage (GTDB taxonomy): Bacteria > Pseudomonadota > Alphaproteobacteria > Acetobacterales > Acetobacteraceae > JAJXXT01. The sequence goes on from DAHUXX010000210.1 coordinate 16,446, forward strand.
GCACTACCCCGCCGTGCCCTGCGCGGTTCTGACCAGCCCCGAGACCAGCAACGCCATCTGGTGGGACGGTATCCAGCCGGGCGCGAGCGTCGCGGCGGCGGTGGCGACGTTCGCCGGCGGGGGCGCGACCTGGGCGCCGAAATGGAACAGCATCGAGGCGGCGGATGTCACCAGGGCGCACGCGCTGGGACTGCGCGTGGTGCCGTGGACGGTGAACGACCCCGGGGCGATGCGCCGCCTGCTCGCCTGGGGGTGCGACGGGCTGTGCACCGACGAGCCGGACGTGGCGCTCGCGATACGCAGGCAGTTCAACGCGCGGGCATGAAATGGGCATGGGCGGAGGCGCGGGCGAGCAGCGCGCGCACCGCCGGATTGCGCGGTGCGTCCGCGTCGACCAGCGCGTCCATCGGCATGAAGAACTCGTGGGTGTGCGGCACCTGGCTCGCGGCGAAGCCCGCGTAGTGGTGCTGCTTCAGCGCATAGAGCACGCGCACGTCGCGCACTGGCAGGATCAGGGGCTGCGCAGGCTCCTCACCGATGACCCCGGTGGCGCGCCATCGCGGCGTGGGGTCGTTGGTGCTCACGGGTGCCTGCAGCCAGGGCACCGGGCAGACGGCCATCAGCGAATGCGTGCTGGGAGCGAAGCGCGAGCGCTTGTCCAGCAGGTTGGGCAGCGTGCCGCAGGCCTCGATCGCCAGGATGTCCGCGAAGGGCTCGGCCGGCGTGCCGCCGAAATTGAGCCATAGCCCGTCCGGCAGGGTACGCATCCGGTCGCTGCCGGGCAGCTTGAGATAGGGCTCGTGGGCGTTGGCGACATCGGCGGGGCGGCCACGTAGCCAGGCATCGGCGCCGCCCTGGGCAGCCGCGACGCCGGGCGGGCGCTGCGGCCAGGTACGCAGGCGGGCCCGCACAAGGGAATCTAGGCTCCGGTAACCCGGCATCCGAATCTCCTTTTGACACAGCCTCGTCGCTGAATGAGACATTGCGAGCGCCGAGACCATCCACCTTCCTGTTCCATCAGCACAAAATCACAACTGGTGGCCGGGGCAAACATTTTTTACGGAATCGAAAGATAATTCGTCCGTAACTTTCGCGCCCAGGACGTTTCAAAGTTGTCAAAATAACATAAAACGATCGCGCGATTTGGCATGATGCGTCGCGCAACGGCCAAAGACCGCGAAAGCCCGCCCCATGGCCGCGGGACGGGCAGTTCACGGCAAACGTCGGATTGACGACGAGTTGCAGCGGCCGCGAGAGGCCTTCGGCTCAGCGGCGCTCGGCGGGAATGTAGTCGCGCTGCGCGGCGCCGGTATAGATCTGGCGGGGGCGGCCGATGCGCTGGGACGGATCCTCGATCATCTCCCGCCACTGGCTGATCCAGCCCACGGTGCGCGCCACCGCGAACAGCACGGTGAACATGCTGGTGGGGAAGCCCATCGCCTTGAGGATGATGCCCGAATAGAAATCGACGTTCGGGTAGAGCTTGCGGCTGACGAAGTAGTCGTCGCTGAGCGCGATCCGCTCTAGCTCCTGCGCGAGGTCGAGCAGCGGGTCGTCCTGGATGCCGAGCTCGGCCAGCACCTCGTGGCAGGTCTGCTGCATGATCTTCGCGCGCGGATCGTAGTTCTTGTAGACGCGGTGGCCGAAGCCCATCAGCCGCGCGTGCCCGTCCTTGCCCTTCACGCGGGCGAGGAAGTCCGGGATGTTCTTCACGTGGCCGATCTCGGCCAGCATCTTCAGCACCGCCTCGTTGGCGCCACCATGCGCGGGGCCCCAGAGGCTGGCGATGCCGGCGGCGATGCAGGCGAACGGGTTGGCGCCGGTCGAGCCGGCGAGGCGCACGGTGCTGGTGGAGGCGTTCTGCTCGTGGTCCGCGTGCAGGATCAGGATGCGGTCCATCGCGCGCGTCAGGATCTCGTTGTCCTGCCAGGGCACCGTCGGCACCGCGTTCATCATGTAAAGGAAGTTGGCCGCGTAGCCGAGGTCGTTGCGCGGATACATAAAGGGCTGGCCGATCGAGTACTTGTAGGCCCAGGCCGCAATGGTGGGCACCTTGGCGATCAGCCGGAAGGCCGAGATGCGCCGCACCTCCGGGTCGTTGATGTCCAGGCTGTCGTGGTAGAAGGCGGAGAGTGCGCCGACCACGCCGCACATCACCGCCATCGGGTGCGCGTCGCGGCGGAAGCCGTCGTAGAAGCGGCGGAGCTGCTCGTGCAGCATCGTGTGATGCATCACGCCGCGGTCGAACTCGGTACGCTCGGCGGCAGTCGGCAGCTCGCCGTTGAGCAGCAGGTAGGCGACCTCGAGGAAGGTGGATTTCTCAGCGAGCTGCTCGATCGGGTAGCCGCGGTAGAGCAGCACGCCCTGATCGCCGTCGATATAGGTGATCTTGCTCTCGCAGGCGGCGGTGCCGCCGTAGCCGGGATCGTAGGTGAAGATGCCGAGATCGGCGTAAAGCTTGCGGATGTCGGCGACGGCGGGGCCGATCGTGCCGGTGATCAGCGGCAGCTCCGCCGAGCGGTTGCTGCCATCCATCGTCACCGTGACCTTGGCCTTGCTTGCCACGTCGTTCATTCGCCGCTCCTGTCCCGAGTTGGACCACCCATCCGGTGGCCTTGCTGCACAGCACAAAACTAGGGTTGCCGCACGGTGCTGGCAACCTCCGGGCAGCGCCGGGCCGCCCGAGGATGCCCCACCTGTGCTGCGGCCAGGCTAATCCGTGTTCAGGCGCCCGCCAGCGCCCGGGGCGTGAGGAACACGCGCAGCCGCGCCGTGCCCGGCGAAAGCGCGTCCCATCGGCCTGGAATCGTGAATTCCGTGAGACAGGCGGTCGGGTAGTCGGCCCGCATCGCCACCTCCGCCTCGCCGCCGGCGCCATCCGCCAGCAAGCGCGCCGTCTCATGCAGACCAGGGTTGTGCCCAACGACCATCGCGCTGCGTACCGTGGGGCCGAGCTGGCGCAGCGCGGCGAGGATTTGCTCCGGTCCCGCCATGTAGAGCGAATCCATCGGCTCGATCAGCGGCATGTCGTCCCAGGGCTCCAGCGCCTCGAGCGTCTGCAGCGCGCGGCGGGCGGAGGAGACCAGCACCACCTCCGGCGCCAGGCCGCGCGCCCGCATCGCTGCGCGCAGAGCGGCCGCGTCGGCACGTCCGCGCGCCGTGAGCGGGCGGGCGTGGTCGGAGTCATCGCTGGTTTGCGCGACCGCCTTGGCTTGGA
>DAHUXX010000226.1 GCA_027306955.1 Acetobacteraceae bacterium
GTACAACAACGCCTGGGCGAACCACCGCCTGCTCACCGCTTGCGCGCGGCTGACGCAGGAAGAGTTCGAGGCCACGCGCACCAGCTTCTTCCCGAGCCTGCGCGCGACGCTGAACCACATCCTGACGGTCGATCATTTCTACATCGACGCGATGGAGGGCGGGCGCCTCGGGCCCAAGGCGTGGGAAGACCCCGAACCCTGCAAGACGATGGCGGAGCTGCACCCGCGCCAGGGGGTGCTCGACCGCCGCCTCGTCGCCGTGACCGAATCGCTGGGCGAGGGCGGGCTTTCCCGCGTCGTCGAGGTCCATCGCGGCACGCGCGTCCAGCGCGAGCGGATGGACCGGCTGCTGCTGCATCTGTTCCAGCACCAGGTGCACCATCGCGGCCAGGCCCACGCGATGCTCGCCGGCACGAACGTTGCGCCGCCGCAACTGGACGAGTTCTTTTCCACGGGCGAGGCGCCGCTGCGCGCGGCGGAGCTTGCCGAACTCGGCTGGACCGAGGCGGCGATCTGGGGCGGGACATAAGGGGAGAAGCATGCGCAGCACCAAGGTGATCCACGTCGTGAGCTGCCACGCCGCGGGCGAGGTCGGCGACGTCATCGTGGGCGGCGTGCTGCCGCCGCCCGGTGCGACGATCGCCGAGCAGGCGCGCTTCATCGCGAGCGACGAGACGCTGCGCCGCTTCGTGCTGAACGAACCGCGCGGCGGCGTGTTCCGCCACGTCAACCTGCTGGTGCCGCCGAAGCACCCCTCCGCCGATCTCGGCTGGATCATCATGGAGCCCGCGGACACGCCCCCGATGTCCGGCTCCAACTCCATCTGTGTGGCGACCGTGGCGCTGGAGACCGGCATCATCCCGATGCGCGAGCCCGAGACCCGGTTCGTCCTCGAACCGCCCGCCGGTCCCGTCGAGATCGTCGCCACCTGCCGTGGCGGCCGCGCGGAGCGGATCAAGGTGCGCAACGTGCCGGCCTTCGCCACCCGCCTCGACGCCCCGCTGGAACTTGCGGGCCACGGCACGCTCGCGGTGGACATCGCCTATGGCGGCGACAGCTTCGTCATCGCGAGCGCGCGGGCGTTGGGTTTCGCGATCGTGCCGGACGAGGCGCGCGACATCGCGGAGATCGGCATGCGCATCACCGCAGCGGCGGAGGAGCAGCTCGGGTTTCTGCACCCCGAGACCGGGTGGAACCACATTTCCTTTTGCCAGATCGCGGCGCCGCTGGAAGCGCGCGACGGCGTGCTCATGGGAGCCAACGCCGTTGCCATTCGCCCCGGCAAGATCGACCGTTCGCCCACCGGCACTGGCGTCTCGGCGCGCATGGCAGTGCTGCACGCGAAGGGGCAGATGCGTGTGGGGGGGCGCTACCTCGCGCGGTCCATCATCGGCACCGAGTTCGAGGGATGTATCGAAGCCGAAACCACTGTCGCCGGCCGCCCTGCCATCGTGCCGAGCATCGCCGGCAGTGCCTGGATCACCGGCACCCACCAGTTGATGCTGGACCCGACGGACCCGTTCCCCGGCGGCTACCGCCTGTCCGACACCTGGCCAATGCCGCGCAAGGAATAGTCGCCGCCGACGGCCCGATGAATCGGGTGCATGGCTGCTGGACACGGGGGGATTTGCTTTGGCCGATCGGCGTGATAGGCGAACTTCCCTGTGCCTGGCTTGAGCAGTCGCGCACCGCCACCTGATGTGCGGCGCATCATCGGAGCCGGGAATGTGGGGTGTGGCATGTTCGATGCGGATCAACCCTTCAACTTCCTCGACGAGGCGGCGCTCGAAGCGGCTCCTCTCAACCGGGACCCGTATGACTACGCGTTCGTCGACCAAGCCATCTCCCTCTCGCGCAAGGAAGAGGTGCTGGCCGACGCGCCGCAGATCCCGCACCGCGGAACCTACGGCATCCCGAATCTCCGCTTCGGGCCGAAATTCGACGGCGTGCTCAAGGACCTGCTGAACCCGCGCTTCCGCCACATCGTCGAGCGCAAGTTCGGCATCGACCTGAGCCGCGCCTACCCGACGCTGGTCATGATGGGCAACACCAGCGGCCACTACAACGAGGGCTACGCGCATCCGGACAGCAAGCACAAGCTGTTCACCGTCATCCTCGGCTTCAGCCGCGAATGGCCATACGAGCGCGGACGGCTGCGGGTGCTGCGCAGCAACTCGCGCGAGGACGCGGCCTTCGAGTTCCCGCCGGAGTTCGGCAAGATGCTGATGTTCCGGGTCAGCGACAAATCCTACCACGGCTTCCTGCCGCAGAAGGGCCAGCGGATGAGCCTGCAATTCTGCTGGGTGGATTCGCGTTCCTACGCTCGCAAGACCTATATGCGCCACGCGCTCAGCGCCTTCGCCAAGTCAGTGCCCGGCGTGCGCCAGGTCGTGGGCATGATGCCGCGGAAGTTCTCGCGCGGCGGGCGCTGAACGCGCGTCCATCCCGGCCTTTGCCAACAGAGGTGCGATCATGAGCCTGCTCGTCATGCCGGGTCCGGAGCAGATCGCCCGGCACTTCCGCCGCGCGCTGCGCGACAGCACGCGCAGCGACGTTCCGTATGCGCATTGGAACCTCGTCGAGGTGCTGCCCGAGGCGCTGTGCTGGGGCATCATCGGCCTGCCCATCGCGCCGCTCGTCATCGACGACTGCAAGGGCGTGCGCGACGTGGACACCAGCCTGCGCGCCTTCATCACGCCGCGGCGGCACGCAGACTTCCCGCTGCTCGCGGACTTGGCGAGCGCGATGCAACGCCCGGAGGTCGCGCGCCTCGCCGGCGAGACCTGCGGCTTCGAGGCGGACGGCAGCTACCTCAGGATGGAATACATCCAGGACAT
>DAHUXX010000233.1 GCA_027306955.1 Acetobacteraceae bacterium
CGCCAGCGCCAGATGCAGCGCGCCCGCCAGCAGCTGACGGCCGTCGGCGATGTGGTGCGCCATGAGGGCGCGCTGCTCGACACCGCGGAAATGCGCGCGCAGGGATTGCAGGCGCAGGACCAGTTCGCCTACCCGTTCCGCCAGCTCCAGCCGATGCCGCCAGCGTACGGGCCGCCGCAGGCGCCCGGCGCCGCCACGCCCGCGCCCTCGCCGCAACAGACCCCGCGGCAGGACGCGGCGCGCGCGCATGAGCAGAAGATGCAGCAGGCTCTGCGCATGGCGATCGGCGAGGTGATGCAGCAATTCGCCGATCTCACCGGCCATATTCCCCCCAATCTGGGCAACGCGGACGCGGCGATGCGCGCGGCCGCCCAGGCGCTCGCGCAGCACCGCGATGCCGCCGCCGCGGTGGCGGAACGCCAGGCGATCGTGGCGCTGCAGAAAGGCGGCCAGGCGATGAGCCAGCAGCTCGCCCGGCAGTTCGGCCGCGGCCGGCAGTCGGGCGAGGGGCAGCAGCCGGGCGGCTGGCGCGGCGGCGAGCAGCTCGGCCGCGGCTACGGCGGGCAGGGCTTCGGCAATTCCTGGGGCTTCGGCCGCGGCCGTAACCCGATGGCAAACTCCTCGCGCGATCCGCTCGGGCGGATGACGCAGGATGGCAGCGCCGGCTCCGCGGACAACGGCTATGTGCACATTCCCAACAGGATGGAGCACACCCGCGCCCGCGCCATCCAGCAGGAGCTGCGCCGCCGCGACGCCAATCCCGCCCTCTCGCCCGTCGAGCGCGCTTACATCAAACGCCTGCTCAACACGTTATAGCGTCCGCCATGACCACTCGCTTCACGCCAAGGCGCATCGTGCGCGCCCTGCGCCGCCGGGTCCGCCGCCTGCTGCACCCGGAACCGCCGGCGCCGCCAGACGAACTGCAGATCTATCGCGGCTACACACAGGCCGACCTCGCGGTGTTCGAGCCGTTCGACATCAGGCCGGCGCCGACACCCGGCTTCGTCACCGATTTCCATGGCGGGCGCACGCGCACCTCCCTGCTGTGGGACTCGGCGCGGCCCCTCGACGGCACAGTGCTGCCGCGCCCGATCCCCGCCGATTATCACGCCGAGACCATCGAATGGGTCGGCACGCTGCGCAGCGTGCTGGAGGCCAGGGGCGGCTACGCGGCGATGGAGGTGGGCGCGGGCATGGGGCCGTGGCTGGTCGCCGCCGGCGTGGCCGCACGGCTGCGCGGGCTCTCGCCGATCCGTCTCGCCGGCATCGAGGCGGACCCCGCGCGCTTCGCGGCGATGCGCCAGAACCTCGCCGACAACGGCTTCGATCCCGACGCGCAGATGCTCATCGAGGGGGCCGCGGGCGCCACCGCCGGGATCGCGCATTGGCCGGTCCGCGAGGATGCGCGCAACGACGCCGGCATGCGCCCGGTGCGCGACGGTGTTGCGGACGATGCCGCCTATTACGAGGGCGACGTTGGCCGCGCCATGGAGGTGAAGGTCCACGCGCTCGGCCCCCTGCTCGCGCGCGAGCCGCGCTGGGACCTGCTGCATATCGACATCCAGGGCGGCGAGGGCGAGCTGTGCGCCGGCGTGATCGATGCGATGTCAAAACATGTACGCCGGCTGGTGGTGGCGACCCATTCGCGGGTGCTGGACGGCGCGGTGATGGCGACGATGCGCGCCGCCCGCTGGCGGCTGGAGGCGGAGAAGCCGACACGCTTCATCCCGCAGGACGACATCGCCTCGCTCGAACGCATGGCGACCCACGATGGCACCCAGGTCTGGCGCAACCCGCGCCTGTAGAGGGCGCCGCTACAACCCGGCGTGCCCGGCGATCACGTCCGCGAAGCCGTGGATCATGATCTGCACGCCGATGCACATCAGCAGGAAGGCGGCCAGCCGCGAGAGGGTCTGCCGCGCCGTGGGCCCAAGCCAGGCAGCGATGCGCGGCGCCGAGCCGAAGCTGAGCCAGATCGTGACGGCAACCGCGACGCAGGCGAGCGCGAGGCCGCCAAGAAAGCCCACGAGGCCCAGCCCGACCGCCGGGCGTTCCGCGCCCAGCGCCACGGCCACCGCCATCGTTCCGGGCCCGGTGGTGAGCGGCATGGTAAGCGGATAGAAGGCGATGGAAACGCCGGTGCCGGCCACCGCCTGGCTGGACTTGCGCTCCTCATAGGCATCCGGCGTCGCCAGCAGCTCCCACGCGCGGACCGCCACCACCGCGCCGCCCGCGAGTCGCAGCGCCGCGAGCGAGATGCCGAAGAAGGTCAGCACGTAGGAGCCCGCGAAAGCGGCCACCAGCATCACCAGCGCGCCGTAGACGGCGACGAGGCGCGCCAGGTGCTGTTGTGACGCTGTACCGAACTCGGCGGTCGTCTCGTGGAAGATCAGCGCCATCCCGAGCGGGTTCACCACCGAGAACAGGGCTGGAAACGCGAGCAGGAAAGCGCGCAGCGCCGTCATCGCGGAAGCGACCTACCGGGTTGTTGGGTGCAGGGGCCGTCGCCCAAAGGCGCGCCGATCGCGCGACGACCCCTGCCGGGTCCGGGCAGAGCTCGCGACGTCAGTCCTTCGGCCCGAGGAAATCCCGCTTGCCGATCTCGACCCCGTTGTGCCGCAGGATGTTGTAGGCCGTGGCACAGTGGAAGCCCACGTTCGGGATGACGTACCAGGTGAGGTACTTGATCCCCGACATCGTGATGTCGCCGGCGCGCTGCTTGAGCGTGATCTCGCGCCGCTCCGCCCCCTCGAACGCCGCCGGCGAGACGTCGTCGATGGAGTTGATGGTGCGCTGGATGCGCGCCTTGAGGTCCGCGAAGGAGGCCTCGCTGTCGTCCTCCTTCGGCGGCTCGAGCCCGGCGAGGCGGGCGACGCAGCCGCGTGCCATGTCGGTCGCGATTTGCACCTGGCGGGTGAGCGCGAACATATCCGGCGCAAGCCGTGCGTTGAGCAGCACGGAAGGATCGATCTTCTTCGCCTCGGCGAAGGCCGCTCCCTTGTCGAGCACGGCAGCGAGTGCGGAAAGCTGGCCGCGGAACAGCGGTGCGGCGATATCGTAAAGCGAAACGGTCATCAGAGAGTTCCCCCTTTGCGTCCTGCCGAGGCGCCCAGCCGCAGCCGCAGCGCGTTCAGCTTGATGAAGCCCTGTGCATCGAACTGGTCGTAAGCGCCCTGGTCCTCCTCAAACGTCACGACCTTCATCGAGTAGAGCGAGTTCGGGCTCTCGCGCCCGATCACGGACACGTTGCCCTTGTACAGCTTGATTCGCACGCGTCCGCTCACCGATTTCTGGCTCTCGTCGATCAGCGCCTGCAGCATGCGCCGCTCCGGGCTGAACCAGAAGCCATTGTAGATCAGTTCCGCGTAGCGCGGCATGATGCTGTCCTTGAGGTGCGCCGCCTCGCGGTCGAGCGTGATGCTCTCGATCCCGCGATGCGCCGCGAGCAGGATCGTGCCCCCCGGCGTCTCGTAGATGCCGCGCGACTTCATGCCAACGAAACGGTTCTCCACCAGGTCGAGCCGGCCGATGCCGTTGGCCTTGCCGAGCGCGTTGAGCTGCGTGAGCAGCGCCGCCGGCGACAGTTTCTCGCCGTCGATCGCCACCGCGTCGCCGTGCTCGAAATCGATGCTGATCACGCTCGCCTTGTCCGGCGCCGCCTCGGGGCTGATCGTGCGCTGGTAGACGATCTCGTCCGCCTCGATCGCCGGGTCCTCGAGGATCTTCCCCTCGGAGGAGGAGTGCAGCAGGTTGGCATCGACCGAGAACGGCGCCTCGCCGCGCTTGTCCTTGGCGATCGGGATCTGGTTCGCTTCGGCGAAGGCGAGCAGCTTGGTGCGGCTCGTCAACTCCCATTCGCGCCAGGGGGCGATGATCTTGATGTCAGGCTTGAGCGAATAGTAGCTGAGCTCGAACCGGACCTGGTCGTTGCCCTTGCCGGTGGCGCCGTGGGCGACCGCGTCCGCCCCCACCGCCTCGGCGATCTCGATCTGGCGCTGCGCGATCAGCGGGCGGGCGATGGATGTGCCGAGCAGGTACTGGCCCTCGTAGAGCGCGTTGGCGCGGAACATCGGGAAGACGAAGTCGCGCACGAAGGTCTCGCGCAGATCGTCCATGAAGATCTCGCGCACGCCGAACATCTCGGCCTTCCTGCGCGCCGGCTCCAGCTCCTCGCCCTGACCGAGATCGGCGGTGAAGGTCACCACCTCGCAACGGTAGGTGGTCTGCAGCCAGCGCAGGATCACGCTCGTATCGAGCCCGCCCGAATAGGCAAGCACCACCTTCTTCACGTCCTTGACGCGCATGAAACGGCTCCGCGAATTTGCTCGCGGGGTAGCGCCCCGGAAGGAGGCTGGCAACCCGGGGTGGGCCGCCTGGCGTCCGCTAGGTCCGCGGGCGGGTCAGGTCCCCGCTTTCGACAGGAGGGTCTCGACCTCTTCCATCGCCTCGCCGATGCGTCTGTTGAGCAGGTTCAGCGCCTCGGAGTTGGCGCGGCTGATCAGGTCGGCCATTTCCTTGGTGTTGCGCACGGTGCGCTCATACGCCTCTTTCATCAGCTTGGCCTGGCGCGCCGCCTTGGCATTGGGCGGCTCGGCGGTGGCGAGCTGTTGCAGGCCCTCGGTGAAGGCGCCCATCGCCTGCTGCGCCAGCTCCGCCTGGCGCTTGAGCATGGCCTGCGCCCCCTCCATCGCCAGCTGGTTGGCCTCGGCCAGCACCTCGAGGTTGCGCCGGTGGGTCGCCATCAGCGCGTCCACGTCTGGCACCTTGGGCATCTTCATCTCGCCGAACGCGGCGGTGAAGGCTTCATGCGGGGTTTTCGGGCTCCGGGCCATGCGGCTCCTCCTGCGTTGGCGGTGATGCGATGGGCGGCGCGGCAGCCGGCTCGGTGGGAGCCGACGACGTCGATGCGGTTTCGGGTTCGGCGGGCGCGCCGATGCCGCGCCCGCACATCCGCGCCGCCTGTTCGGCGCGGCCGAGCGCGGCATCAAGGGCCGCCATGGTCGCCGAGAGATCCTCGCTGCCGTCGCGCATCCACGCTCGCACGGCCCAGAGCCAAACGCCGGTCAGCGCCTTGGCGCGCAGCAGCCCGAGCGGTCCGGTCGCCTCGGCGCCGGCGGCTTCCAGCATCCAGCCCATGCTCCGCTCGGTGGCCGCGCCCAGCAGCAAGACGAGGCCGGGGCGGGCGGGAAGGGAACGCAGCAGCGCCTCCACCCCTGCGCGATGTTCCTGCAGCACGTCGAAGCGGCGCATCAGCAGTTCGAACAGCCGGTCCCGCACGTTGCCGGTACCGGCGCCGGGGCTCCCCGCGGTGACCAGCGCCGCGCGGTCCGCCATCCGGCCGAACTTGACCAGCACCGCGATCTGGCCAGGGAAGCGCAGGCGTGCCCGCGCGAGATCAAGCCCCGCCTCTCGCGCGGCGGCGGCGACGGAGACATGCGACCAGCCACGCTCACCCGCGCGCCGGAACGCAGCACCAATCAGCGCGGTGTCGAAGGCGTCGTCTTCCATCGCCTGAACATGGGACGGCGCCGCGCCGGTGTCACCCGGTTTGTGTGAATTCAGCCAGCGAGTTCGCGCGAGCGCCGCGTGGCGGCCGCGATGGCGCGCGAGACGGCGCCGGGCCACTCCGCCATCAGCACCTGGAGCGCCGCGGCCGTGGTGCCGCCAGGCGAGGTGACGGCGACGCGCAGCGCCGCGGCATCCTCCTCGCTCGCCGCCAGCAGCGCGCCGGCACCCGCGACCGTGCGCCGGGCCAACAACCGCGCGAGGTCCGGCGGTATTCCCTGCTCGACCGCCGCCTTCTCCATCTCCTCGGCAAGCAGGAAGACATAGGCCGGGCCGCTGCCGGAAACGGCGGTGACAGGGTCGAGCAGCGCCTCGTCCTCCACCCAGGCGACGGTGCCGATCGCCTCCAGCAGCGTCGTGCACAGGGCCTTCGCCTCGGCGCCGACGCCGGGGCCCGCGCAGGCGACGGTCATGCCCTGGCGGATCGCGGCCGGCGTGTTGGGCATCGCGCGCACCACGGCCACGTCGCCGAGCATCCCGCGGATCCCAGCGATGGTTCGCCCGGCCATGATGGAGAGCACCACGGCACCCTTGCAGTAGGGCGCGAGGGGCGGCAGCGCCACGGCAGCCATCTGCGGCTTCACCGCCAGGATCACCGCGCGCGGCGCGAACCCCGCCGGAATCGCCGCGAGGTCGCCGGCGACGGCGAGCTCCGGCCCCGGCGAGGCCGGTCGCGCCGGGTCGACCGCCACGCTCGCGGCGAGTCCCATCTCCCGCCATCCAGCGGCCATGGCGGAGCCCATCCGGCCGAAGCCGGCCAGCAGCACGGAAGGAATCATCGGTCAGAGCCCGTTCGAGAACGGGCCCCTTTTCTCAGGCTTCGCCGGCGCAGTCGAGCATCGCCGCCTGCAGCGCCTCGGCCGGCGCCTTGCCACCCCAGAGCACGAACTGGAACGCGGGGAAGAAGCGCTCGCACTCGGTGATCGCGATGTCGACCATGTCCTCGAGGCTTTCCGCCGAGGCTCCGGGCGCGCCGCGCAGCAGGACGGAGTGGCGGAACACCGGCATCCCGTCCTCCGAATCCATGCCGAAATGGCCGATCCACAGCCGCTCGTTGGCCAGCGCCAGGAGTTCGTAGAGCGACGCGCGCTGCTTCTCCGGCACCTTGAGGTCGAAGGCGCAGGTGAAGTGCATGGCGCTGATCTCGTTCGACCAGGAGAAATAGAGCCCGTAGTCGCACCATTTCCCCGGCGCCTCCGCCGCCATCTCGGCGTCGTTGCGACGGTCGAAGGCCCAGTCGTTGGCCGCCACGATCTGCTCGACCATGTCGAGTGGGTTGGCGGCGGAATCGGCATGGACATGGGCGGACATCGCTCAGGCTCCCCGGCTGGTGGGATGGGATCGGCCGTGTTGCGCGGCTTCCACGAGATGTTGCGTCACTTCCCGTTGGCGACCACGACCAATAGCCTAGAGAACGATTTTGCCGCGCCGCAAGAGGGTCGCCGAACCGTCACGAAACGGCGGGCGGCGCGTCCTGCGGCGTGGCCGGGGCGATCGCGGGGCGCTCGAGCGCCGCCAGCGCCGCTTCCAGCGCCACGACGCGGTCCTCCAGCACCTCCACCTCCTCGCGGCGCACCAGGTCGAGCCGGCGCAGCGCCTCGTCCACCGCGCCGCGGACGACGGACTGGATCTCCTCGCGCATCCCCGCGACGACCGAGAGCGCGCCACCGGCCACGCCGGCGATGTCATCGAGGAACGGGGGACGGACGCGCATGCTGCCTCCGGTGGGGACTGCGACGCGCCGCATGTAGGCCGCGCCGGCAGCGCCCGCAACCATCCGCCGCTGTGCCCGCCCCTCGACAGAAGCGGCGGCGCGGCGCTAGGGGGCGCGCATGATCCTGGTCACCGGCGGCGCGGGCTTCATCGGCTCCAACCTCGTGGCCGCCCTGGTCGCCAGCGGGGCGGAGGTTGCGGTGTGCGACCGGCTGCGCGACGCCGCTGCCGACCAGCCGCAGAAATGGCGCAACCTCGCCCGCCACGCGCCCTCGCTGCTGTTCCCGCCCGAGCAGCTGGACGCCTTCCTCTCCACCCATCCGCCGCTCGACGCCGTGGTGCACATGGGCGCGATCTCGGCCACCACCGCGACCGACGGCGACCTCGTCTGGTCCACCAACGTCGCGCTGTCGCAGCGCCTCTGGGCCTGGTGCGCCGCGCGCGAGGTGAAGCTGATCTACGCCTCCTCCGCCGCCACCTACGGCGACGGCTCGGCCGGGTTCCGCGACGGGCTCGACAGGCTGGCGGCGCTGCGCCCGCTCAACCTCTACGGCTGGAGCAAGCACGCCTTCGACACCTGGGTGGCGCGCCAGCTCGCTGCGGGCGCGCGGCTGCCGCCGCACTGGGCCGGGCTGAAGTTCTTCAACGTCTACGGCCCCAACGAGTACCACAAGGGGCCGATGATCTCGGTCGTGAAGGTCAAGCACGACGAGGTGGCGGCCGGCGGCGCGCCCCGGCTGTTCCGCTCCGACCGGGCGGAGCTGGCGGACGGGCAGCAGCGGCGCGACTTCATCTGGGTCGATGACGTGGTGGACGTGATGCTGTGGCTGCTCGACACGCCGCAGGCCGAGG
>DAHUXX010000298.1 GCA_027306955.1 Acetobacteraceae bacterium
GGCATCGAGCGGCACCAGCGCGTTGAGCACCTTCAGCTTCTCGTCGCGCACCGCGTCCGCGTCGAGCGAGGTCGGCGGCTCCATCGCGGTGAGGCACAACAGCTGGAGCATGTGGTTCTGCACCATGTCCCTGAGCGCGCCGGCGGTGTCGTAGTAGCCGGCGCGGCCCTCCACGCCGAGCGTCTCGGCCACCGTGATCTGCACGTGGTCGATATGGGCGGAGTTCCACACCGGCTCGAACAGCGCGTTGGCGAAGCGCAGCGCCATCAGGTTCTGCACCGTTTCCTTGCCGAGATAATGATCGATGCGGTATATCGCCCGCTCCGGGAACACGGCGCCGATGGCGGCGTTGACCGCCATCGCGGATTCGAGGTCGCGCCCGATCGGCTTTTCCACCACCACGCGCGCGTCCCTCGCCAGCCCGTGCCGCGCGAGCCCCTCGCAGAGCGGGGCGAACAGCTCCGGCCCCGTTGCGAGGTAGAAGACCCGGATCGCGCGGCTGGCGTGCAGCAGGTGGGCAAGCTCCTTCCAGCCGGCCTCGCCGGTGGCATCCAGATGCACGTAGGCGAGGCGCGCGAGGAAGCGCGCGCGCTCCTCCCGCGTCGGCGCCGCGGGGCCGATCGCGATATCGGCCTCGGCGTGGAAGGCGGCTGTGTCCATCGTGCGGCGCGCCGCGCCGATGATGCGCGCGCCCGGCGGGATCTGCCCCGCGCGGTCGCGCTGGAACAGGGCCGGCAGCAGCTTGCGCCGTGCCAGGTCGCCGGTGGCGCCGACGATGACGAGGTCGAAGGGCTGGACGACGATGGTGCGCGACGCCATGGAATCTCGTTACGGCAAGGGATCGGTCAGCATTCGGTGACGTGCACGGCGAGCCCGCCGCGCGCGGTTTCCTTGTATTCGGCGCGCATGTCGAGCCCGGTCTGGCGCATGGTGGCGATGGCGGCATCGAGGCTCACCTTGTGCGTCCCGTCGCCCGCCAGCGCGAGCGATGCCGCGGCGATCGCCTTCACGGCACCCATGGCGTTGCGCTCGATGCAGGGGATCTGCACCAGCCCGCCGATCGGGTCGCAGGTCATGCCGAGATGGTGCTCGAGCCCGATCTCGGCGGCGTTCTCCACCTGCGCTGGCGTGCCGCCCAGCACCTGTGCGAGGCCCGCCGCCGCCATGGCGCAGGCGACGCCCACCTCGCCCTGGCAGCCGACCTCGGCGCCGGAGATCGAGGCGTTGCGCTTGGCGATGGCGCCGACGGCGGCGGCGGCGAGCAGGAAGTCGTCGGCGGGCGCCGCGGGATCGTCGGCGTAAAAGCGACGCCAGGTGCGCAGCACCGCGGGGATGACGCCGGCGGCGCCGTTCGTCGGCGCGGTCACGACGCGCCCGCAGGCGGCGTTTTCCTCGTTGACGGCGATCGCCCACAGGCTCGCGTGGTCGGCCATTTCGTTGGGGCGGCGGGCGTTGCGGCGCGCGGCGTCGGCCAGGCGCTCGGCCAGCATCGGCGCGCGGCGGCGCACGGCAAGTCCGCCGGGAAGCTCGCCGCTGGCGGCGAGGCCGGCATCGACGCAGGCCTCCATCGCGGCGACGACGGCGCCAGCGTGGGCGCGGACCTCCGCCTCCGGGCGCAGCGCCGCTTCGTTGGCGAGTTGCAGTTGCGCGATGGACAGGCCGGTGGCGCGCGCCGCCTCCAGCAGTTCGGCGGCGTTGGCGAAGCCATGGGGCAGGGGGGTTGCGTCCTCCGTCGCCGTCGCTTCGCCTTCGCGCCCCCCTTCACGATGGATGAAGCCGCCGCCGATCGAATACCAGCGCTCCTCCGCGAGCACGTCGCCAGCTTCGTCGAAAGCGGCGAAGCGCATGGCGTTGGGGTGCAGGCCGGGCTTCGTCTTCCTGTCCACATCGATGGTTGCAGCAAACCGCGTGCCGCCGCGCGCGAGCATGAAGCCCGCCGCCTCCCAGCGCGCGGGGGCCTCGCGCACCGCGCCGGGGTCGGCGGTGGCCGGGTCCATGCCCGCGAGCCCCGCCAGAATCGCGGCATGCGTGCCGTGGCCCTGCCCGGTCCAGGCGAGCGAGCCAAACAGCGTCGCGGCCACGCGCGCGGGCGGGCGCGGCAGCGCGCTCATGAACCGGTCCGCGGCGCGCATCGGCCCCACCGTGTGCGAGGAGGAAGGGCCGAGGCCGATGCGGAAGAGATCGAAAATGCCGATGAGGCTCATACGACACACGTTGTTTCCGCCGCGCTTGTCGCATGCGTGCGGCCGGCGCAGCCTGGGGCGAGCATAGGGGGCGGTGCCGGGCGCCGCAAAAGCCGTGGGTGTCCTGTCTGGTCTGCGTGTCCTGGAGCTTGGCCAGGTGCTGGCGGGGCCGTTTGCCGGCGCCATCCTCGCCGACCTCGGCGCGGACGTGATCAAGGTGGAACGGCCGGCCAGCGTGGCCGACCTGGGCGGGGACGACGCGCGGCGCATGGGCCACGAATTCCGCCACGGCGACAGCCTGACCTTCCACGTGATGAACCGCGGCAAGCGCTCGGCCGCACTCGACCTCAAGAGCGAGGCGGGCCGCGCGGCGCTGGAGGCGCTGGTCGCCGGGGCCGACGTTTTCCTGCACAACCTGCGCCCCGGCGTCGCGGCCTCGATCGGGTTCGACGCGGAGGCGCTCACCGCGCGCCACAAGCGCCTCGTTTACGGCGAGATCTCGGCGTTCGGCGCGGTGGGGCCGATGGCCTCCTCGCCCGGCTACGAGCCGCTGATCCAGGCCTGGTCGGGCCTCTCCTCGCTCAACGGCGGCGAGGACGACCCGCCGATCCGCTCGGCTGCCTCGCTGTGCGACCAGGGCAGCGCGATGTGGCTGGTGATCGGCATCCTGTCGCTGCTGCGCCGGCGGGAGCAGACGGGGCGGGGCGGGATCGTGCGCACCTCGCTGCTGGAAACGGCGCTGATGTGGGCGGGGCAGAAGGCGGACGCGCTGATGGGCGAGGGGGCGTTGCCGGAGCGGCACCGCTCCGGCCATCCCTCGCTGGTGCCCTACGAGGCGTTCGAGACCGCGGACGGGCCGATGCTGATCTGCGCGGGCAACGACCGGCTGTTCGCGCGCCTCGCCGCCGTGCTGGGCTGCCCGGATCTGGCGGCCGACGAGCGCTTCGCCACCAACCGCGCGCGGCTCACCCACAAGCATGCCCTGTTCGCGCAGATGGTGCCGGTCCTCGCCGCGCGGCCGCGCGCGCACTGGCTGGCGGCGCTGGCCGCGGCGGGCGTGCCGGCCTCGCCGATCCATACGCTGGCCGAGGCGCTGGCGCAGCCGCAGGTCGCGGCGCTGGCCATGCACCAGGCGGTGCCGGGGGAGGATTTCCGCCTTACCGCCCTGCCGATGACCATCGACGGCGAGCGACCGAGGATTGCAGGACGCGCGCCTTCGCTGGATGCTGCGAACAAACCTGACTGGCCCCACACTTGAAGGACGCTTGAACCATGGCCAACCGTGACGCGATCAGCAAGATCGCCCCCGAGATCACCGAGATCCGCCGCGACATCCACGCCCATCCCGAGATCGGGATGACGGAGACGCGCACCTCCGCGATCGTCGCCGAGAAGCTGCGTTCCTGGGGCATCGAGGTGCACGCCGGCATCGGCAAGACCGGCGTCGTCGGCGTGTTGCGCAAGGGCAACGGGCACGGGCGCATCGGCCTGCGCGCGGACATGGACGCGCTGCCGATCGACGAGGCGACGGGCCTCGCCTATGCCTCGCGCAACGCCGGCGTGATGCACGCCTGCGGCCATGACGGGCACACCGCGATGCTGCTGGGGGCCGCGAAATACCTCGCCGAGAACGGTGGGTTTTCGGGCACGGTGCACTTCATCTTCCAGCCGGCGGAGGAGGGGCTGGGCGGCGCCTCCGCGATGATCGCCGACGGGTTGTTCGAGAAATTCCCCTGCGACGCGGTGTTCGGCATGCACAACCGGCCGAACCTGGAGGTGGGCAAGTTCTCCATCCGCCCCGGCACGCAGATGGCGGGCGGCGCGTTCTTCGACATCGCCATCACCGGCAAGGGCTCGCACGGCGCGCGGCCGGAGGCGGGGATCGACCCCGTGGTGGTGGCGGCACAGCTCGTCTCCTCGCTGCAATCGATCGTGGCACGCCGCGTGACGCCGACGGACACGGCGGTGCTGAGTGTCACCAAGATCGCCGCCGGCGAGGCCTACAATGTCATCCCGGAGACGGCGGTGCTACGCGGCACGGTGCGCACGATGAAGCGCGAGACGATGACGCTGGTGGAGGGCGAGATGCGCCGCCTCGCGGAGAACATCGCCGCCGGGTTCGGCGCGCGGGCGGAGCTGGATTTCCGCGTGCTGTTCGCGCCGCTGGTGAACAACCCAGGCGAGACCGAGGCGATCGTCGCCGCGGCGACGAAGGTGGCGGGCGCGGCCAACGTGGAAGCCAACGGGCCGCAGACCATGGCGTCGGAGGATTTCTCGTTCATGCTGGAGAAAGTGCCAGGCGCCTTCATCAATCTCGGCAACGGCGCCGGGGCGGAGGTGCACAACCACCTCTACAATTTCAACGACGAGGCGATCCCGCACGGCATCGCGCTGTGGGCGAGCATCGTCGAGGAGAAGCTGCCGAAGGCGGAGGGGTAGCGCGACGCGGGCGGCGCCGCGTGGCGTCGCCCGGCCCGCTCAGGCGCCGGGCGGATAGACCGGCGAGCGCCATTCCGGGTGCGCATTGTCCTGTCCCCGCGCGACGCGGAAATAGGCGTCCTGGATGGCGGCGGTGACCGGCCCCTTGCGG
>DAHUXX010000257.1 GCA_027306955.1 Acetobacteraceae bacterium
CGTGCTCGCCGACCCGCGCGGCCTCTTCCGCCCCGCCACCGGCGAGCCGGCCTGAGCCCCGCCTCCCGCCGCCTCGCCTGACCGCCCGGGTCGCGCGGTCGCCCCGCCCCGTCAGGCCGGCACGCGCGCGATCGCCCGCACCGCCGCCAGCGCGTCCGCCGGCTCCATCCGCACGGAGGGCCGCGGGTCCACTTTCGCCGCCGCCACCACCCCGTCCGGCCGGATCACGAAGGCGGATGGCATCGGCAGCACGCTGCCGTCATCGCCGTTCTCCCGCGCCAGCGGGTGGCCGAACTTGGCGTACAGCAGCCGCATCGCCTCCGGCACCGGCCACACCACCCGGTAGCGCGCCGCCACCTCGCAGCCCCGGTCGTGCAGCATCGTGAGCCCGAACCCGAGGCACGCCCCCCCGTCGCGCGCCCGCGCCGGCTCCTGCGGCGACAGCGCCAGCAGCGTCGCCCCTTCCCGCTCCAGCGCGGGACGGATCGCGTCCATTGCCCGCAGCGTCATGGCGCAGAACGGGCACCAAAGGCCGCGGTAAAACACCAGCACCACCGGCCCGCCGGCCAGCGCCTCGGAAAGCCGCCGCACCCGCCCGGAACAGTCCGGCAGCGCGAAATCCGGCGCCGCCTCGCCAACGCGAACCGCCCTTTCGGGCAGCCCCGCATCGATCGCCGCCTGGTACGCCGCCACCACCGCGGCCCCCGTCCGCGGCCCGGCACGCTCCAGCATCGACTCCCGGAAGGCCGCCAGTTCAGCCGCAAGCGTGGGCATGTCGCATCTCCTCGGGTAACAGAATGTGTCATGCCGTCCGCAAATGGAATAAGCCCTGGATGCATCCGGTCCATGCGCCGCGGTATGAAGCGGCATGGACCTGCTCGCCGCCCTCAAAAGCTTCGTCCGCCTCGCCGAGACCGGCAGCTTCTCCGCCGTCGCCCGCGACGTCGGCGCCACCCAGCCCGCCATCTCGCGCCAGATCAGCGCGCTCGAGGACCATCTCGGCTCCCGCCTGGTGCAGCGCAGCACCCGCAGCCTGCGCTTCACCGAGGACGGCCAGGCCCTGCTCGTCCACGCCCGCCACATCCTCGACGCCGTCGCCGAGGCCGAGGCCGCGGTCGGCCGCCAGCGCACCACCCCCTCGGGCCTGGTCCGCCTTGGCGCGCCCACCGTCTTCGGCCGCCTCTACCTCGCCCCGCATGTCGGCCGCCTCCTCGCCCGCAACCCGGAGCTGCTGGTCGAGCTGGTGCTGTCCGACGATGTCTCGGACCTGGTCCAACAGGGGCTCGACCTCGCGCTGCGCGTGGGGGAGATCGCCGATGTCTCGCTCGTCGCGCGCCGCGTCGGCAGCTTCACCGTGGCCACCGTCGCCTCGCCGGACTACCTCGCCGCCAGGGGCGAGCCGGAGCGGCCCGAGGATCTCGCCGGCCACGAATGCATCCTCTTCACCCGCGTCGCGGATCCGCACACCTGGCGCTTCGCCGGCACCGACGGCGAGAAGCCGGTCGCGGTCGAGGGTCGCCTGCGGGTGAACAGCATCGAGGCCGCGGTCGCCGCGGCGGTCGCCGGCGCCGGCATCGCGGCCCTGCCCACCTGGCTCGTCCGCGACGAGCTCGCCGCCGGCTCCCTCCGGCGCATCCTGCACGACTTTCAGACGCCGCGCCGCCCGATCTCGCTGGTCTACCCGTCGCGCCGCTTCCTCGCGCCGCGCACCCGCGCCGTGATCGACTTCCTCGTCGCCGAGTTCCGCCTCGACCCCGCGGTCTCCTCCTACGGCGAGACCGCCTGACATCCGGATTTCCCGCTTGTCGCCGGCCGCCGCCCGCCGCGATAATGTCACCGTGAACGTCCTGCTCCCCCGCGCCCGCCTCACCGTCGAGGTCGTCCACGACCTGGTCTGCCCCTGGTGCTACCTGGGGCTGCGGCGCCTGCTGCGCACGCTGCGCGCCCGTCCGGACCTCGCGGTGGAACTCGCCTGGCGCCCGTTCCTGCTCAACCCGGACATGCCGCGCCTCGGCATGGACTGGGGCGACTACGTGGTGCGGAAGTTCGGCGGCGAGGACCGTGCGCGCCGCCTCTACACCACCATCGCCCAGGTCGCCGCCGGCGAGGGCCTGGCGCTGGATTTCAACGCCATCGCCCGCGTCCCGTCCTCGGTAGACGCCCACCGCCTGGTCCGTCACGCCGCCCGCGCCGGCTCCGCCGAGACCCTCGTCATGGCCCTGTTCCGCGCCCATTTCGCCCAGGGCCGCGACATCGGCAGCCGCGCGGTGCTCGCCGCCATCGCCGAGGAGAACGGCGTGCCGGGCGCCGCCGCCTTCCTCGCCTCCGACGCCGAGACGGACGCCATCCACGCCGAGAATCTCCGCGCCCACCGCCTCGGCATCAACGGCGTGCCCTGCTTCGTCATCGCCGGCCGCCACGCCATCGCCGGCGCGCAGGAAAGCGAGGTCATCGAGCGCCTGCTCGACGTCGCGGCGCTGGAGGGCGCCTGACCGCGATCCGAACCACGATCCGGCTGGCAACCGAGGCCGACGCGCCGGAAGTCGCGCGCCTCCTCCACCACCTCGGCTACGACGTCACCCCCGCGCAGGCCGCCGCCCGCCTCGCCGCCCTCGCGAAACAGAACGACCCCGTCTTCCTCGCCGAGCGGGACGGCCGCGCCGTCGGCCTCGTGGCCCTCCACCGAACGCAGATGCTCCACGTCGAGGGCCAGACCGCGCGCATCACCGCCCTCGTCGTCGCGCCGGAGGCCCGCCGCCAGGGCATCGCCTCCGCCCTCGTCGCCCGCGCCCGCGAGTGGTCCGCCGGCTGCACCGTCCTCGAGCTCACCACCGGAACGCAACGCAAGGACGCCCACGCCTTCTACACCCGCGAGGGCTTCGTCTCGAACGCGATACGTTTCAAGAGCGGCCCCGGCCGCTGACTCAGGCCGCCTTCGCCTCGTTCGCGATCGCGGCAAGCACCGAGAGCGTCTCCCGCGCCGCGCGCAGCCGTTGCGCCAGCGTCATGTCGCGCACCAGCGCGAGCTTGTGGTCCGGCCGCAGCTTCACCATCGCACCGCGCGTCGCCAGCCAGGCCACCAGCCCCGCGGGATTGCGGAACGCGTTGCGCCGGAACCCGATCACCATCCCCTTCGGCCCCGCCTCCAGCTTCTCCACGTCCGCCTCCCGGCACAGCCGCTTCAACCCCACCACCGCGAGCAGGTTCTCCACCTCCTCCGGCAGCTTGCCGAACCGGTCGACGAGCTCCGCCGCCATCGCCTCGCTCTCCGCGTCCGATGCCAGGGCCGCGATCCGCCGATAGAGCCCGAGCCGCACCGGCAGGTCGCGCACATAGGTCTCGGGAATCAGCACAGGCAAGCCCAGCGCAATCGTCGGCGTCCAATCGCGGTCCGCCACGCGCCCCCTGCCCTCTGCGCGCAGCTCCATCACCGCGTCCTCGAGCATCTGCTGATACAGCTCGATCCCCACCTCGCGGATATGCCCGCTCTGCTGGTCACCGAGCAGGTTCCCCGCGCCGCGGATATCGAGGTCGTGGCTCGCCAGCGTGAACCCCGCGCCCAGCGTATCGAGCGTCTGCATCACATCGAGCCGCTTCTTCGCCGTCGCCGACAGGGGCTGCGTCGGCGGCCAGGTCAGGTACGCATAGCCGCGCTGCTTCCCCCGCCCCACGCGCCCGCGCAACTGGTAAAGCTGCCCCAGACCGAAACGATCCGCACGGTAGACGATCAGTGTGTTCACCGCCGGCATGTCGAGCCCGCTCTCGACGATGTTGGTCGAGAGCAGGATATCGTACCGCCCGTCGCCGAACTCCGTCATGACCTTCTCAAGCTGCGTCGGCGCCAGTCGCCCATGCGCCTCCACCACCCGCGCCTCGGGCGCGATCTCGCGCAGCCGCTCGGCCATGCGCGGCAAATCCTCGATGCGCGGGCACACGCAGAACACCTGCCCGCCGCGGAAGCGCTCGCGCTGGATCGCCTCGCGCGCCACCAGCGCGTCGAACGGCCCGATGAACGTCCGTACCGCGAGCCGGTCCACCGGCGGGGTCGCAATCAGGCTCATCTCGCGCACGCCGGAAAGCGACATCTGCAACGTGCGCGGAATCGGCGTCGCCGTCAGCGTCAGCACATGGATATCCGCGCGCAGCGCCTTCAGCTTCTCCTTGTGCGCCACCCCGAAATGTTGCTCCTCGTCGATGATCAGCAACCCGAGGTCCGCGAACTCGACCCCCTTCGCGAGCAGCGCGTGCGTGCCGATCACGATGCTGACCGTCCCGTCCTTCAGGCCCGCCTTCACCGCCGCCGCTTCCCTGGCGGCGACCATCCGCGAAAGCTGCGCCACGGCCACCGGCAGCCCCTGGAACCGCGCCGAGAACACCCGGTGGTGCTGGCGCGCCAGCAGTGTCGTGGGCACCACCACCGCCACCTGCGCGCCCGACATCGCGGCGACAAACGCCGCCCGCAACGCCACCTCCGTCTTGCCGAACCCCACGTCGCCGCAGATCAGCCGGTCCATCGGGTGGCCGGAGGCGAGGTCTTCCAGCACATCGGCGATCGCGCGCGCCTGGTCCTCCGTCTCGGCGAACGGGAAGCGCGCGCAGAACTCGTCCCAGCTTCCCTCCGGCGGCGCCATCAGCGGCGCATCCTGCAGCTGCCGCGCCGCCGCAGTCTTGATCAGCTCCGCCGCCATGTCACGGATGCGCGACTTCATCCGCGCCTTGCGCGCCTGCCACGAGGCGCCGCCCAGCTTGTCGAGCGCCACCCCGGCACTCTCCGAGCCATAGCGCGACAACGCCTCGATGTTCTCCACCGGCAGGAAAAGCTTGTCGTCCCCGTCGTAGAGAAGACGCAGGCAATCGTGCGGCGCGTCGGAAACCGTCAGCGTCACCAGCCCGTCATAGCGCCCGATGCCGTGGTCCTCGTGCACCACAAGGTCGCCCACCTCGATCTCGCTCGCTTCCGCGATGAACTGGTCAGCGC
>DAHUXX010000286.1 GCA_027306955.1 Acetobacteraceae bacterium
AGAGCGCGCTGTCGTCGAACGCGATCTTGGCATCGAGCGCCACCACATCGCCCGCCTTGGTCACCACCAGCGGGTTTATCTCGATGATCGAGCCGTCGAGCGCGACGTATGCCTCGTACATGGCGGCGACGAACTTGCTGAAGCTCGCGATCTGCCGGTCTTCAAGCTGCAGCGCGTAGGCGAGCCGGCGCGCATGGAACGGCGAGATCCCGCAGGCGGGATCGACGGCCACGCGCAGGATCTTCTCCGGCTGCGTCGCCGCCACCTGCTCGATCTCCATGCCGCCCTCGGTGGAGGCGACGATGGTCACGCGCGCCGAGGCGCGGTCCACCAGCAGCGAGAGGTAGAGCTCGCGGGCGATGTCGCAGCCCGCCTCGACATAGACCCGGCTCACGCGCCGCCCGGCAGCACCCGTCTGTTTCGTGACCAGAACGTGCCCGATCATCGCCGCGGTGGCGGCGCGCGCCTCCTCCGGCGACTTCGCCAGCCGCACGCCGCCCTTGCCCGCCGGGTCGTCGGCGAAATGCCCTGCACCGCGCCCGCCGGCATGGATCTGCGCCTTCACCACCGAGATCGGGCCGCCGAGCTTGCGCGCCGCGGCCTCCGCCTCCTCCGGAGTCCAGGCCACGTGCCCGTCGAGCACCGCGACACCGTAGCGCCGCAGCAGCTCCTTCGCCTGGTACTCGTGGATATTCATCGCCCCGTTCCTTGAGACATGCGAGCGCTCAGACGCCGAGCTTCTTGAACGCCTCGTTGAGATCCCGCACCGCGGCGCAGGACTTGTCGAACGCCGCCTTCTCCTCCGGCGTGAACTGGATCTCGACGATCCGCTCGATGCCGCCGGCGCCGAGCACCACCGGCACGCCGATATAGAGGCCGTTGATGCCATACTGGCCCTTCAGCAGCGCGGCGCACGGCATCACCCGCTTCTTGTCGAGCAGGAAGCTCTCGGCCATCGCGATCGCGGAGGCCGCCGGCGCATAGTAGGCGCTGCCCTTCTCCAGCAGCTTCACGATCTCGCCGCCGCCGTTCGCGGTGCGCTTGATGATGGCGTCGATCCGCTCCTGCGTCGTCCAGCCCATTTTGATGAGGTCTGGCACCGGGATGCCGGCAACGGTGGAGTAGCGCGGCAGCGGCACCATCGTGTCGCCATGCCCGCCGAGCACGAAGGCGGTCACATCCTCGACCGAGACCCCGAACTCCTGCGCGAGGAAGAGGCGGAAGCGCGCCGAGTCCAGCACGCCGGCCATGCCCACCACGCGCTCCGGCGGCAGGCCCGACTTTTCCTGCATCACCGCCACCATCACGTCGAGCGGGTTGGTGACGACGATGACGAACGCGCCCGGGCAGTGCGCCTTGATGCCCTCGGCCACCTGCGCGACCACGCCGGCGTTCTTCACCAGCAGGTCGTCGCGGCTCATGCCCGGCGTGCGCGCGAAGCCGGCGGTCACGATCACCACGTCCGCGCCCTTGATCGCGGCATAGTCGCTGCTGCCGGTCATCGCCGAGTCGAACCCGTCCACGGGGCCGGACTGCGTGATGTCGAGCGCCTTGCCCGCCGCGACGCCGCCGAACACGTCGAACAGCACCACGTCGCCGAGTTCCTTGAGCCCGATGAGGTGAGCGAGCGTGCCGCCGATGTTGCCGGCGCCGATCAGCGCGATCTTCTTGCGTGCCATCTGGGGAATGTCCTTGCGGGCGCTACCGTGGCCTTCCGGCGGCGCCCGTCGTCCGGAAGGCGGGTCGTGCTAACGCAACCGGCCAAGCGCGACAAGCCGGGCGCGCCCCACCGCATTGGCCCTTTCGCGGGGCGTATCGCCTTCTCATGACAGAACTTTCATGAGAGGTGCGGCAGGTCGAGCCAGGCGCGGCTGCGCATTTCCTCGAGCCGCGAAGCGGTGCGCCGGAACGCGGCCGAGCCCTCGCCCCTGGGGTAGAGCGCGTCCGGCTCCGCGGCGGCGGAGGCGACCAGTTTCACGCGGTGGTCGTAAAGCGCGTCGATCAGGGTGATGAAGCGGCGCGCCACGTCGTAGCTGTCGGCGTCGAGCAGCGGGATCTCGTCCAGCACCAGCGCCTGGAAATGCGTCGCCAGTGCCAGGTAGTCGCCCGGGCCCAGCGCGGCCGCGCAAAGGGCGGGGAAATCGAACCGCGCGACCCCCTCGGCGGCGAGGGGGACGGCGAGCTGCCGGCCCATGATGGAGAGCCTCACGGGTTTCGGCGCGGCGCCGCCGGCGAGTTCCTCGAACGCCGCGTCGAGCGCCGCCCTCGCGCGCGCGTCCGCCGGCACGAACCACGTCCCTTCGGCGAGCAGCCGCGCGCGGCGGAAATCCCGCCCGTGGCCGAGTTCCAGGACGTCGAGGTTCGCCTTGAGGACGGCGATGAACGGCAGGAAGGCGTCGCGCCCCGGCTGGCCCGCGAACAGTGCGTCCGGCGGCGTGTTGGAGGTCGCGACCATCACCACGCCGCGGTCGAACAGCGCCTGGAACAGCCGCCCCAGGATCAGTGCATCGGCGATGTCGTTGACCTGGAACTCGTCGAAGCACAGCAGTGCCGCCTCGGCGGCCACGATGTCCGCGAGCGGCGGGATCGGGTCGTCGAGCTGCCGGCCGCGCCGCGCCATCTCCTCGCGCATGGCAAAGATGCGGGCATGCGATTCCTGCATGAATGCCAGAAAATGGATGCGTCGCTTCCGCGCCACCTGGGCCGAGGCGAAGAACAGGTCCATCAGCATCGACTTGCCGCGCCCCACCTCGCCCACGAGGTAGAGCCCGTTCGGCAGGCCGGGCGCCGATTCGTCCGATAGCCGGCGGCGCAGCCGCAACCGCGCCAGCAGACCCTTGCCGTTGCTGCCCCCGTTCCCGCCATGTGGCTCGTAGCCGCGCAGCGCCACCCACAGCGATTGCAGCCGTTCCGCCGCCGCCGCCTGCGCGGGGTCGGCGACCAGCGCGCCCGCCGCGATCTCCGCGCGGTAGGCCGGCAGTGGCCCGGCGCTGAGGTCGATGCGCTCGATCGGCGTCGGCAGTTTGGCCGGAAGGCCGGCTTCGGGGCGTGGCGGCGGGATTTCGTCCATGTCGCGGCGCCCGATAGCCGAACGAGCGTGAATCTGGAACCACCGTTGCGGAGCACTTATGTTGCGCGCCGCGCGGCCTTCCGCCGCAGGAGACGGATACATGGCCTATCTCGACCTTGCCGCGTTGGACGCGACCCCGGTTGCGACCGACCCGTTCCCGCACATCGTGGTCGAGAAATTCGTCCGCCCCGAGAAGCTCGGCGCCGTGATCGCGGCGCTGCCGCCGATCGGCAAGCGCGGTTCCTTCCCGCTCGGCTCGCTGCGCCTCGGGCCGGAAGCCGCCACCATGTTCCGCGAACTTGAGGGAAAGGGCTTCCGCGAGGCGGTCGCGCGCAAATTCGGCCTCGACCTCGCGGGCGCGCCGGTGATGACCACGCTGCGCGGCCAGTCCTCCGAACGCGACGGGCGCATCCACTGCGACAGCACCGCCAAGCGCGTCACCGTGCTGGTCTATCTCAATCAGGAGAGCGGCGCCTGGTCGCGCCACGAGGGCTGCCTCAGGCTGCTGCGCGGCCCCGACGACATCGAGAACTACGCGGTGGAGGTGCCGCCGGTGGATGGCACGCTGCTGGTCTTCCCCAACGGCCCCGGCACCTGGCACGGGCATCGCCGCCACGTCGGCCAGCGCTACGTCGCCCAGCTCAACTATATGACGGCGGATGCCGCGGCCCGGCGGGAGCTGCGCCGGCACCGCTTCTCCGCCTTCATCAAGCGCCTGGCTCCGGCGGCCTGAGGTGGCGATGACCGACAACGCGCGCGCCGCGGAGGCGCTGGTCCGTGCCTACTACGCCGCCTTCAACAGCGGCGAGCGGGACCGGTTCCTCGCCCTGCTCGCCGAGGACGTGGTGCACGACGTCAGCGGCGGCGCGCGCGAGGTCGGGCGCGAGGCCTTCTCCCGCTTCATGCGCCACATGGACCGTTGCTACCGCGAGTTCATCGACGACCTCGTGATCATGACGGAACCCACGGGGACGCAGGCCGCCGCCACCTTCACGGTCCGCGGCGTCTATATCGAGACCGACCCCGGCGTGCCGCCCGGTACGCCCCCGGCCAGCGGCCAGGCCTACGTGCTCCCCGCCGCCGCCTTCTTCCGCCTGCGCAACGGCAGGGTCGCGGCCATCGCCAACCACTACCGGATGGACGACTGGGTGGCGCAGGTCAGCGAGCGCGGCGGCGCCGCGGGGCCGTAGGGGGCGGAGGCTGAGAGTTGGTATTCGCCGGGCGGTGGCCGCTCCTTCAAGATCGCGATGATCCGATCTTCGCTAAACCGGCTCCGCTACCTTGGCGTCGACCTCGAAGACGCGCTCATCCTCGCCGAGGATACAAAGGCACGACACGTCGGCCGGCTCCGCCTTTCATAAGGGGCCGGCCCTCACCGCTCCCGCGCGACTCCTTTCCCGATGATCGGGCGCACCACTGAGTTCGCGACGATAGCCGCGGCCGCCTCGTGCGCCGCTCCCTCGCCACCAGCCAATAACTGCGGGCGGCAAGACAACAGACGCCCGCTCTTCATCCATTCCCTCGGCCCCCATCGGGAGCCGGAACATTGAGGTCAAACGACGCGCCTGGA
>DAHUXX010000009.1 GCA_027306955.1 Acetobacteraceae bacterium
AGGCGCGTGAGCCGCGGGTCCGCCGCCATCTCGCCGCAGACCGAAACCGGGACATGGAAGCGCAGCGCCGCCTCGGTCGTGAACTGGATGAGGCGCAGCACGGCCGGATGCAGCGGATCGTAAAGTGTGGCGACCGATGCCTCGCCGCGATCGACCGCGAGCGTGTACATGGCGAGGTCGTTGGTGCCGATCGCGAAGAAATCCGCCTCCTGCGCCAGCGCGTCGGCAGCCAGCGCCGCACCCGGCGTTTCCACCATGATGCCGAGGGGCGGCAGTTCCTCCGGAATGCGCGTGCCAATACGGCGCAGGCGACGGGCGGTGCGCAGCAGATGCTCGCGCGCCTCGCGCAGTTCCGCCAGCGTGTTGACCATCGGCAGCAGGATGCGCACGGGCCCCGCGACCGCGGCACGCAGGATCGCCGCGAGCTGGGTGTCGAGCAGCTCCGGCTGACGCAGCAGCAGGCGTATGCCGCGCAACCCCAGCGCCGGGTTGGCGTCCGGTGCCTCCGGCACCATGCCCGTGTTGACCAGCGCCTCGATCTGCTTCTCGCCGCCCCAGTCGAGCACGCGGATGGTCACGGGATCGCCTCCCATCGCCTCGACAATAGCGCGGTAGGTCTCCGCCTGGTCGTCCTCGTCCGGCGGCGTCTCGCGGTTCATGAACAGGAACTCGCTGCGCAGCAGGCCGATGCCGACGGCGCCTGATTGCGCGATCAACGGCAGCTCCGCCGGAAGCTCGAGATTGGCGGCCAGCTCGATCGGCGTGCCGTCGCGCGTGACGGCGGGCAGGCGGCGAAGCCGCGCGAGCCGCTGGCGCTCCTTCGCATAGGCGAGGATGCCGCGCCGTGCCGCCGCGCGCGCGGACGCGCCGGGATTGATCACCACCTCGCCGGTGCCGCCGTCGAGGGCGACGGTCCCACCGCCGCGCAGGGCCGCGATCAACCCTGGCACGCCCAGCACCGCGGGCACGCCGAGTGCGCGCAGCAGGATCGCGGTATGGCCGTCCGTGCCGCCCTCCTCCGTCAGCACGCCGGCGAGCTTGGCGGGCTCCAGCAGCGCCGCGTCGGCCGGGCGCAGGCCCTCGGCCACCAACACGGCGCCCGGAGGGAGGTTGGTGAAGCTGCGAAACGGCGTGCGCGTGAGGTTGCGCACCACGCGGCGCGTGATCTCGCGCACCTCCTCGGCACGGCGCCGCCGGCCGGCGACGTCGCCAGGAAGCGCCAGCACCGCGGCCACGATCTCCTCGCAGGTGTCGGCGAGCGCGGTCTCCGCCGAGACCAGCGCCTGGGCGATCCGCTGGCGCGCGCCGCGCAGCAGCCGCGAACCGTCGAGCATCCGCACATAGGCCTCGAGCAGCGGCGCAATCTCCGCCTGGCTGTCCTCGGGCAGTATTGCCAGCCTGGCGCGCAGCTTGAGCAGCTGGGCACGCGACTGGGCGACGGCGGCATCGAGGCGGGCGGTTTCGGCGGCGGTGTCGGCGGCCTGGATGCGCCGGCGCAGGATCGGCGCCTCCTTCTCCTCGGCAGTGAACACCGGGCCGATCGCGACGCCGGGGGAGACGGCGATGCCCTGCAGCCGACGCTCACGCCGCGCAGCCTCCGCCATCAGCCCCGCTCCACCATCAATCGGCTCCCATCAATCGGCCTCGCCGAAGCCGGATTCAACCAGGGTCGCCAGCGCCTCCAGCGCCTCGCGCGCGTCCCAGCCCTCGGCACGCAGCTCGATCTCGCTGCCGGGCCCGGCGCCGAGCAACATCAACCCCATGATCGAGCGCGCGGAGACGCTCTGCCCGTCCTTGATCACATCGACATTAGCGCCGAAACGCTCCGCCACGGCCACGAATTTTGCCGCCGCCCGCGCATGCAGCCCGCGCTGGTTGACAATCCGCAACGATCGCGCCAGCACCGGCACGCTCGCCGGGCGAGGCTGCCCGCTCTCGCCGTCCGTCACGTCAATGCGGCTTGGCGGGGGCGTGACCGTTTAGCGCCTCGGCCGGCTCGGCCGGCTGCGCCAGCTCGGAGGCGCAGGCGATGTATTTGCGCCCGGCGTCGCGGGCCACGCCCACCGCGTCGGCGAGCGTGCGGGTGGAACGCACCTTCGCGAGCTTGACCAGCAGCGGCAAGTTGACGCCGCCGATCACCTCCACGGCGCGGCCCTGCATCTGCTTCATCGCGAGGTTAGAGGGCGTACCGCCGAACATGTCGGTGAGCAGCACGACGCCATCGCCGGAATCGACCTCGGCGATACGATTCTCGATCTCGGCGCGGCGGCTCTCCATGTCGTCGTCGGGCCCGATGCACACCGTCGCGACCTGTCGCTGCGGCCCGACCACGTGCTCCATGGCGCGTCGCAGTTCGTCGGCGAGGTGGCCGTGAGAGATGAGTACGAGTCCGATCATGGTGCCTTGGTGGGACGGATTACCGGCGCGACTCAGGCGGCGCCGTGATGGGCGGTCGCGCGCTGCGGGGCAGCACCCTCGCGGGCGAGTTCACGATGCCGGGTGCTCACGCGCCAGCCTTGTCCTGTAAGATGCTTCGCCAGTCTCTCGACCATGTGCACGGAGCGGTGACGCCCGCCGGTGCATCCTACCCCAATGGTTACGTATTTTTTGCCCTCTTGCACGAAACGTGGCAAGAGCAAGGCAAGCAGGCCCGTCACATGGCCCAGAAATGGCGCGAAATCCGCGTCCGCCTCTATGTAGGCGCCGACCGCCGGGTCCAGCCCCGTCAGCGGTCTTAAATTCAAGTCATAGTGAGGGTTACGGAGGAATCTTACGTCGAAGACAAGGTCCGCTTCACGCGGCAGCCCCGCAGGATAGGCAAAGGAGACCAGCGTCACGGCGAGCGATGGCGCCGCCTCGTCGCCGGGTGGGCGGGCGTAGCGCGCCTCGATTCGCTGGCGCAGTTCGGAGAGCGGCAGGTCGGACGTATCGATAACGAAGTCCGCCGCCTCGTGCAGCGGTGCCGTGATGCGCTGCTCCTCAGCGATGCCGTCCGCGACCTGGACGAGCAGCGCCAGCGGGTGGCGCCGCCGGGTCTCTGTGAAGCGGCGCAGCTGCACAGCCTCGTCCGCCCAGGCGTAAACCAGCTCCGGCCACAGCGCGGGGTCCTCGCGCAGCCGCGCCAGCGCGGCAAGAACCGCGCCCGCATCGAAGCCGCGCGAGCGGGCATCGACGCCAATGGCCAGCCGCCTCGCGCCGCCCTCGCGGGCCAGCGCGCTGATCATACCAAGGGGCGGGTTGTCCACCGCCTCGAAGCCAATGTCCTCCAGCGCCCGCAGGATGGAGGCCTTGCCGGCACCCGACAGACCCGTAACCAACACGACAGGCACGCGCGCGGTCACGACGCCCCCCCGAACGCCCCGGCGACGGAGGCGATCCGACCCATTGCCAGATCGAGCGCGCGCTCAAGCAACGCGGCGGCCGAAGCGGGCCACGGGTCGAGCAGGATCTCCGGCACCCCGTGGACCCGCCGCGCGGGGTCCGGCAGCCTCGGCACCTCGCCACCCGACACCAGCCGTGCCGCGAGCGCCAGTCGCGCAGCGCCGAGATAAGGCAGGCGGAGGATGCCGATGCCGCGGATCTCGAGCAGCCCCGCCAGAGCCACCGGCGCCCGGGCGACCCCGTCTTCGACCTCGACCCGATCGTCGGCCACCAGCACGAACCCCCTGTCGAGCAGGCGCAACAACAGATCCGACTTGCCGGAACCCGGGGAGCCGATCAGCAGCACCCCCGCGCCCGCACGCGCGGCACAGCTCCCATGCACCTGCATCCCATTGCAGCATGAACCTTTCTCCACCTGCGGGGAAGCGCCAGATTGGTGATTAGAGAATAAGGAGACGACGATGGATGAACCGCCGGTCCTGCTCGCGCGCGACGCGCGGGGCGTCGCGACCGCGACGCTGAACCGCCCCGCGCGCGGCAACGCCTATGACGAGGCAATGCTCGGCGCGCTGATCGAGGGGCTCGCGAGCCTCGGCGACGCGCGCGCGCTGGTGATCCGTGGCGCAGGCAAGCATTTCCAGGCGGGGGCGGACATCAACTGGCTGGGGCGTGCCGCCAACTATCCGCCGGAGCAGGCCTTTGCCGCCTCCATGGCGACGACGCGGGCGATGCAGATGCTCAACGAGCTCTCCTGCCCGACCATCGCCGTCGTGCAGGGTGCGTGCTTCGGCGGCGGCTGCGGAATGATCTGCTGCTGCGACGTGGTGCTGGCGGACCCGGAGGCGATCTTCGGTCTCACCGAGGTGCGCGTCGGCGTCGCACCGACGCCGATCTCGACGCACATGGTGCACGCGATGGGGCTGCGCCACACGCGACGCTACGCGCTGACCGGCGAGCGCTTCGGCGCCGCGGAAGCGCTGCGCATCGGCCTGATCCACGAGGTCGTTGCGGCTGAAAAACGTGAGGCGCGGCTCGCGGAGATCCTGGACGCGGTCATGCTCGGCGCGCCCGGTGCCATCGCCGCGACCAAGGCGAGCTTCCTGGGCGCCAACGGGCTCACGCTCGACGAGCGGCAGATGACGCTGCTCGCACACGAGAGCTGGATGCAGCGCGCGGGCGCCGAGGGGCACGAGGGGACGGCGGCGTTCGCGGAAAAGCGGAAGCCGGGGTGGTATAAATAACGGCAAGCCCAGCCCACGCCCACGCCCGCGCCCGCGCCCGCATCCGCCGGGGCCATTGGCCCCGGCCTCAGGGCAACAGCCGCGCGATCGTGACCTGCCGCTCGGTCCGATCCTCCAGTTCCAGCGTGGTCGGCACCACGCAGGTTGCGAGCGTTTCCATCCCCTCGCGCGGCAGGAAGGCACGGCCGGGATCGGCGATCAGCACAAGTGCATTGCGGGACAGCGCGCGCAGCCAGGGCACGATGCGCGCCGTCATCGGCTTCTCGTAAAAAACGTCGCCGGCGAGCACGATGTCCCAGCCAGCGTCCTCGCCGACGACCTCGGGTTCCGGGATCGCGATCGCGACACCGTTCGCGGCGGCATTGGCGGCGATCGCAGCGCGGGCGAAAGGGTCGATCTCCGCCGCCTCGACCATGGCGCCGCGCATCGCGCAGGCAATGGCCGCAAGGCCGGAGCCGGCGGCGAAGTCGAGCACGCGCCGGCCGCGCACATCGAGCCTGCCGTCGAGCACATGCCGCGCCAGCGCCTGGCTGCCCGGCCAGGCGAAGGCCCAGTAAGGCGGCGGCATACCTCGGTTTACCAGCACCTCCTCCGTCGCCTGCCATAGCGGCGTGAGTTCGGTAGCGAGATGGAGGCGGATCTCCGGCACCAGCGACGGCGCCGCGAGCGTGGTCCAGGCCACGACGAACGCAGCCGGCGTCACGCCCGCCCCTTCACCCGCGCCCGATCAGGATCGCCAGCGCGATCGCGAAGCCGACATCGCGATTGGCCTTGAACAACGCGAGGCATAGCGCCGGGTTGTGCACGTCGAGCAGCATCACCTGCCGCGCCAGCAGATACGCGGGCAGCAGCAGCGCCACGTCGTAGGCGGGCGAGAGGCCGGCGAGAAAACCGGCCAGCACCAGAAGGGCCAGCATCCCGGCATAGAACAGCGCGATGATCGGGCGCGAGCGCTCGCCGAACAGGCGCGCCGTGGAACGGATGCCGACCAGCGCGTCGTCCTCCCGATCCTGGTGCGCGTAGATCGTGTCGTAGCCGAGGATCCACAGGAACGCCGCAGCGTAGAGTGCCAGCGCCGGCGCCAGCGCGACGTGCGCCGCGGCCGAGCCCAGCGGCGCGCCCCAGCCGAAGGTGACGCCGAGCACCGCCTGCGGCCACCAGGTGACGCGCTTGGCCAGCGGATAGAGCGCGATCAGCGGCAGCGAGGCCGCGCCGACCAGCCAGGCGAGGCGCGGCAGCATCAGCAGTACCGCCAGCCCGACCGCGCAAAGCAGGGCGAGGAACCCCAGCCCCTGCAACGGCGTCACGGTGCCGGCCGCGAGCGGGCGGGCGGCGGTGCGCGCCACGCGCCGGTCGAGATCGCGGTCCCAGAGGTCGTTCACCACGCAGCCCGCGGCGCGCATCGCGAACGCGCCGACGAGAAACAGCAGCGCGAGGCCGATCACGCGCCGCCCCTGCGCACCCAGCGCGATCGCCCAGAGCCCGGGAAGATAGAGCAGCCAGGCGCCGATCGGCCGGTCGAAACGCCCGAGCAGCGCATAGGGCCGCAGCCCGGGCGGCAGGCGCGCGACCCAGCCGCTGGCCCTGATATCAGTATGCTTGGTTGCGGCTTGCGACGTCACGAGGTCTCATCGCGCGCGCATGGGGCAGGGGTCAATCCGCATCTTCGTGAACACGCCGTTGGCGGCCGGGGGCTCGGTCCCCGCGACCGCGGGACAGGTGCATTATCTGCTGCGTGTCATGCGCCGGCGCGACGGCGACGCGGTGGCGCTTTTCAACGGCGCGGATGGCGAATGGGCAGCC
Source organism: Acetobacteraceae bacterium (assembly GCA_027306955.1). Taxonomy (GTDB): domain Bacteria; phylum Pseudomonadota; class Alphaproteobacteria; order Acetobacterales; family Acetobacteraceae; genus JAJXXT01. Next base: position 6,426 of record DAHUXX010000009.1, read on the forward strand.
ACGATCAAGGCGGCCGGCAAATCCGTTCGCTTCGCCGTCGGCCAGCGCCTGCGCCCGCAGGCGCCGAATGCCGATCTCTGGCTCGCCTTCGCGCTGCTCAAGCGCGACGCGACGGACCTTGTCGTACGCCAGGCAACGGAGCTTGGGGTGGCGCGCATCTTCCCGGTGCTGGCGCAGCGCAGCCAGGGCGAGCGGGTGAACACGGCACGGCTGCGCGCCATCGCGGTCGAGGCGGCGGAGCAGTGCGAGCGGCTGACGCTTCCCGTGATCGAGGAGCCGCTGTCGCTCGCGGCACTGCTCGGCGCCTGGCCGGAAGGTCGGCCGCTGGTGGCGCTGGTCGAGCGCGCCGCGGCGCCGGGCATTCGCCCGCCGGCCGGTCCCTCGGGGCTGGTGGTCGGCCCCGAGGGCGGCTTCACGCCCGAGGAACTCGCGGAAATCCGCTGCCACCGCTTTGTCGTCCCGGCCTCGCTGGGGCCACGCATCCTGCGCGCCGAAACCGCCGCGATCGCGGGGCTCGCCTTGATGCAGGCGCGCGTTTGATGCAGTCCGTAGGGGTGCATACGGCGCCGAACGACACCACATAGGCGCGACCACTTAACGGAACGTCCATGTCGAACCCAGGAGACGCCGACGCGACCCCGATCGCCTCGGAACGCCAGCTCGCCGAGTACCTCGCCGTCGGCTGCAAGCCCGAGAGCGCCTTCCGCCTCGGCACCGAGCACGAGAAGTTCGGTTTCTACACCAACGATCTCGCCGTGCCCCCCTACGAACGCGAGGAGGGCAGGCCGGGCGGCATCCGCGCGATGCTGGAGGGCCTGGCCAAACCCGGCTGGGCGCCGATCACCGACAGCGGCAACCTCATCGGGCTCACAGGTCCGGCCGGCGCCGCGATCTCGCTCGAGCCCGCGGGGCAGCTGGAGCTTTCCGGCGGGCCGCTCGAGGACCTGCACCAGACCCGCGCCGAGTTCGAGGCGCATTTCGCCGATGTCCGCCGGGTCGCGGGGCCGCTCGGCATCGGTTTCGCCCCCATCGGCTTCCACCCGCTGGCGCGGCGTGAGGACATGCGCTGGATGCCCAAGGGCCGCTACGGGATCATGCGCGCCTACATGCCGAAGGTCGGCACGCGCGGGCTCGACATGATGACGCGCACCTGCACCGTGCAGGTCAATCTCGACTACGCGTCGGAAGCGGAGATGGTGGACAAGCTGCGCGTCTCGCTCTGTCTGCAGCCGCTCGCGACCGCGCTGTTCGCTAACTCACCCTTCGTCGAGGGCAGGCCCACGGGTTATCTCTCCAACCGGGCCCATGCCTGGACCGACACGGATGGCGACCGCAGCGGCATCCCCGAGGTGTTCTTCGAGGACGGGTTCGGCTTCGAGCGCTATGCGCGCTGGATGGTCGATTCCGTGCCGATGTATTTCGTTTATCGGAACGGTCGCTATATCGATGCCTCTGGACGCTCCTTCCGCGCCTTCATCGACGGGCGGCTTGGCATTCCCGAGGCGGGGACGGCGACCATGGGCGACTTCGCCGACCACCTCACCACCGTCTTCACCGATGTGCGGCTGAAACGCTTCATCGAGATGCGCGGCGCCGATGCCGGCTCCCTCGATATGATGCTGGCGCAATCAGCGTTCTGGGTCGGGCTGCTGTATGACGGCGCGGCATTGGCCGCGGCGAAGGCGCTGGTCGCGCGCTATGGCTGGCGCGAACTCGTGGCGCTGCGCGGTCAGGTGCCGCGCACGGGGATAGCCACGCCCTGGCGCGGCGGCACGCTGCGCGACCTCGCGCGCGAGGCGCTGGCGATCGCGCACGGCGGGTTGGCGGCACGGGAACGTTTGAACCCGGCGGGCGAGGACGAGCGCGTCTACCTCACCCCCTTGGAGGCGATTGCCGCGGGTGCGCCCAGCCAGGCCGAGCGGTGGCTCGAGCGCTATCGCGGCCCCTGGCGCGGCGATGCCTCGGCGATGTTGCGCGAGGCGGCGATCTGACACGATCCTGCGACATGTCTCATTGCATAAATGGGGTATGACCGTTTCTCGGGATTTGTCGCGATGATAACGCTATCGTAGCGAAGCTTTCGCGCGCGGGACTTGCCGCGTCGCGAGGCTTCGCCGATAGTACTCAAAATGTCAGCAAGCGCATCACGCGCCGTGACGGGGGGACATGCCGGCGCGACCTTAGGGTCCGATGGCATGCTCGTGCGTTTGCGGCTGATCGGGCAGATGGAAGCCTGGTCACTCACCTCCGAGAACATCCTGCCGACGGGGCGAAAGACCCGTGCGCTCCTGGCGACGCTCGCGCTGGCCTCGCCCCGGCCGGTGCTGCGCAGCAAGCTCGCGGAACTGCTATGGAGCCGGCGCGGCGAAGAACAGGCGCGGGCCTCGCTGCGGCAGGAAATCCACCGGCTGCTGGAGGCGATGGCGCCGCTCGGCACCCAGGTGCTGGCCATCAATCGCGACCATCTCGCGCTGCGGTCGGGAACCGTCTGGGTCGACGTGGACGAGGTGCTGCGCGCCTCGCCCACCAATCCCTCGGCGCTTTCGCTGCTCGACGGGACTCTGCTCGAGGACCTGGACGGCGTCGATCCGAGCTTCGACACCTGGCTCGCCGCGGAACGCGAGCGGCTGTCGGACCGCGCGCGCGACCTGGCGGAAACGCTGCTGCGCGAGAAGACGGACTCGGAGAGCGTGATCCCCGCGGCCCAGCAGCTGCTCGCGATCGACCGCACACATGAGGGCGCGTGGCGGGCGCTGATGCGGGCCTATTCAGGGCGCGGCGAGCGCGGCATGGCGATTCAGGCCTACGAGCGCTGCCGCGCGGTGCTCGCGGAGATGCTGGACGCCGAACCGTCGGATGAGACGCAGGCCCTGGTCGCCGAAATCCGTTCCACCGCGCCGACCAAGCCCCCGGTCGGCACCGCACCACCGCCGCCGGTGCCGCGGCTGCCGCTGCGTGCCTCGCCGCTGGCCGAACCGCGCGAGACGCGCGAGGCGGGCCGCGCCGAGGCCGCGAAGCCGCACCAGCGCGGCGGCACGCGCGTCGGCGTGCTGCCGCTGCAACTCGTGGGTACGAGCGAGGCGGAGGCGCATCTGTCCACGGGACTCGCCGAGGAAATCACCAGCGCCCTCGCGCGCTTCCGCTGGATGTTCCTGGTCGCCTCGTCCTCGCTGGCGCGCTTCGCGGTGCAGGCGCGCGACGAGGTCTCCATCCGCCGCGCCTTCAACATCGACTTCCTGGTCGACGGCACGGTGCAGAAAGCGGGCGAGCAGGTGCGCATCTCGCTGCGTCTGCTGGATCTGCGAGCCGGCAACCGCGTCGCCTGGTCACGCCGCTTCGACCGCCCGGCGCGCGACCTGCTGGCACTGCAGGACGAGATCGCCGCCGAGGTGGTGGCACAGATCGATCCCGAAATCCTGCTGATCGAAGGCCAGCGCGTGGCCGCGCGGCCCCTCGCCGACCCCACCGCCTACGACCTCGTGCTGCGCGCGCTGCCGCTGCTGCACCGGCTCGAGCGCGAGCCGTTCATGGAGGCGGGCGAACTGTTGCGCCAGGCGATCGGGCAGGAGCCGGACTATGCCGCGGCCCATGCCTGGTACGCCTACTGGCAGATGTTCCTGCTCGGCCAGTCCTGGACCACCGACCAAAAGGAAGTGCTCGCCGCGGCCGAGGCGGCAGCGGACCGCGCCATCACGCTCGACCCGCAGGACGCCAAGGCACTTACCATCGCGGGCCATGTTCGCGCCTTCCTGCACCACCGCGTGCGCGAGGGTATCGCGCTGCACGAGCGGGCGCTGACGGTGAACCCGAACCTCGCCATGGCGTGGAATCTCTCTGGCGTGGCGCACGCCTATCTCGGCGACGTGACGGAGGCGGAACGGCGGGTTCGGCGCTACAAGCAGCTCTCGCCGATCGATCCGGCGGCGTTCTACTTCGACACCGCGGCGATCATCGTCGCCCTGATCAAGCGCGACCACGAGGCCGCGGTGCAGGCCGGGCGCGCGGTCACCGGCATGAACCCGAATTTCTCCGCCGCCTACAAACCCTACGTGGCCGCCCTCGGCCATCTTGGCCTTGCTTCCGAAGCGCGCGACGCGCTGCGCCGGCTGCTTGCGATCGAACCGGGCTTCACGGTCAAGGCCTTCATCGCCAGTTCGCCGTTCGACCGTGTCGAGGACCGGGACCATTACGCCGCGGGGCTCAGGCTCGCCGGCCTGCCGGACTAGACTATGCGGCCCCTTCCTTTTCGCCGCCCTTGGCGCGCCGGCGCGCGGCGGCGGCGTATTCGCCGCGCGGGCGTTTCTCGGCCACGTTCGGGCGTACCACGGTGTCGTAATAATCATCCCAGTCCTCGGGCCGCCATTGCTCGAAGCCTGGCACCAGTTCCATGTCGTTCTGGCCGCGCTCCTCCAACGCCTCGCGCGGCAGGGCCTGGGCCTGCACGATCGGGTAGTCGGCGCGGAATTCGACCGGCACACCGGTCCGGGTAACCCGGAAATTGGTGATCAGCGGGCCGAACCAGCGATCGGTCTCGATGATGCCCTCGTAGAACTCCACGGCCTGGCTGCGCGGCAGGTTGGCCGGAGGGCGCACCATCAGGCTCCAGCCCGGCGCGGTGCGCACCATCAGTCCCGTCCAGATCTGCACCAGCCCGGGCTCCTGCAACGCGCCGAGAAAGGGGGGCGAGAAACCCTTAATCTCCGGCGGCACGTGCTCGTCGAAATAGGCGGCGAAATGTGGAAACTGCGCCGCCTTCAGCGGCACCCAGCCATCACCGCCCTCCCACGTCCAGACGAACTCGCTGCCATCCCACATCAGCGAGAAGGAGACCGGCGGAAAGATGTAATGGCCGAAGGCCGAAGCGGTGGTCACCGGCTCGCAGTAGCGGAAGGCGCGGGTCGGCAGCGAGCCGGCGGCGGAACGGTCGGCGCGCTGCGGCGGCCGTGCGGTCGGGATCAGGCGGTAGAACGTGACGCGCGGCGTGCGCACCGTCGCAGGTTGTTGCGTTTCCGATTTGACGTCGTCGGCCATGGTCCGTTCCTCCGGGCAGGATACCCGATGTGATCACGCCGCAAGGTCGAAAGCGAGAGCGCCGGCGGCAGCCGATATGGGCGGGGTCAATTTGGAAGGGACCGGGCGCTGGCCCGGTCCCTGAAGCGTTCGATCCCGAGGAGGATTGCGATCAGAGTGCGGGGGACATCGCGCCGAGGCGAACCTTGGCGGCGTCGGCAACCGGCAGCGAGGGGCTCATCGCACCGAGCCGAACCGCCGGGGACATCGCGCCGAGGCGAACCTTGGCGGAGTCGGCAACCGGCAGCGAGGGGCTCATCGCACCGAGCCGGACCGCCGGGGACATCGCGCCGAGGCGGACCTTCGCGGCGTCGGCGATCGGGAGCGACGGGGACATGGCGCCAAGGCGAACGGTGGTGGTCATGGTCTCGATCCTTCCTCTGGTTTCTGGCGCCTCAGGGCACCGTGGCTCTTGATGGGAGGATCATGTCGGACGGAACGTCCGACCACGTATTAACGCCGTGACCACGTCGTGAATACGCGGCGGGAACGTCGATTTACCGGCTCGGCGAAATTTTGAGGCCCCGACAACCAAACCTGATGACGCGTCCCAACCCGGCGCGCAAAGCGTGAGCCGCGCACAAAAATCGGCGCGTCGTCGCAGCTTCTTGGCGACGCCCCGGCGTTCGGGAAAGATCGCTATACGGGAGCCGACGAGCGCGACGCCGGGTCGGCTCAGCCGGTGCCGCCCACTGTCAACCCGTGGATCATGAGCGACGGCTGGCCGACGCCGACGGGCACGCCCTGGCCGTTCTTGCCGCACGTGCCGATTCCGGGATCGAGCGCCATGTCGTTGCCGATCATGGTGATTCGCGTGAGCGCGTCAGGCCCGTTGCCGATCAGGGTCGCCCCCTTCACCGGCGCGCCGACCCGGCCGTTCTCAATCCTGTAGGCCTCGGCAGCGGAAAACACGAACTTGCCGGAGGTTATGTCCACCTGGCCACCGCCAAAATTGACGGCGTAGAGCCCGCTTTTCACCGACCGGATCATCTCCTCGGGCGAGTGGCTGCCCGCGAGCATGATGGTGTTGGTCATGCGCGGCATCGGCGCGTAGGCGTGCGATTGCCGCCTGCCGTTGCCGGAGGGTTGCGCGCCCGCCAGCCGCGCGTTCTGCCGGTCCCACAGCAAGCCGGTGAGGATCCCGTCCTCGATCAGCACGTTGCGCTGGCTCGGCGTGCCCTCGTCGTCCACGGTGATGCTGCCGCGGCGGTCCG
>DAHUXX010000012.1 GCA_027306955.1 Acetobacteraceae bacterium
CGGCGGCATCCTGGCCAAGGGGCCGGTGATCCCCTCGCTGCATCCGGGTTACCAGGTGCCCTTCGCGGACGCGATCCGCCACCAGGCCGGCATCGCGACGGCGGCGGTGGGGCTCATCACCAGCCCGCAGCACGCCGACGAGATCGTCGCCAATGGCCGCGCCGACCTGGTGCTGGTCGGCCGCGCGGTGCTTGCGGACCCCGCCTGGCCGCTGCGTGCCGCGAAGGCGCTGGGCGGTGCCATCCAGGGGCCAAAGCAGTACGGCCGCGCCACGCTTGCGTGAGGCGCGCCGTCCCCGCGCTTGCCCCGGCGGGCGGGCGCCGCTATAGGCCCGCCGCCCCTCCGGTCGGCATCGGCGGGGGCCAGCAAGGAGCATTCCCATGAAGGCCGGCATCCATCCGGACTACCACGAGATCACCGTCGTCATGACCGACGGCACCGAGTTCAAGACGCGGTCCTGCTATGGCGCCGCGGGCGAGACGCTGCGGCTCGACATCGACCCGAAGTCGCACCCGGCCTGGACCGGCCAGCAGCGCATCGTCGATACCGGCGGCCAGGTGGCCAAGTTCAACAAGCGCTTCGCCGGCATCGGAGCCCGCAAGTCCTCGTGATCCGGTCTGTGTCTCTCTGAACGGGCGCCCTCTTGAACGGGGCGCCCCGCGATCCATCTCCTGAGGGTCGGTGGCGCCCATGCCGGGGCTGCCGGGCGTCCCAGCGCAGGCCCGATCGGGCGGCGCGTGCATATCACCTTGCTGACTCAGGAGGTCGCATCATGAACACTCTCAACCTGTCCCCGCTGTTCCGCACCGCGATCGGCTTCGACCGGCTCGCGCGGCTGATGGACAATGCCGCGGCGGACGTTGCCTACCCGCCCTACAACATCGAGAAGACGGGCGATGACTCCTACGCGATCACGATGGCGGTGGCCGGCTTCGGCCCCGAGGACATCGAGGTAACGGTGAAGGAGAACACGCTGGTGGTCACCGGCCGCGCCGGCCAGGAGACCACGGGTGGCGAGGTGCTGTATCGCGGTATCGCCGGCCGTGCCTTCGAGCGCCGGTTCATGCTCGCCGACCACATCGTGGTCGACGGCGCCGACCTCAACAACGGACTGTTGCGCGTCGAGCTGAAGCGCGTGGTGCCGGAGTCGCTGAAGCCGCGCCGCATCCAGATCAACGCCGGCAGCCGCACGGTCCTGCAGGCCGCTGCCTGATCGCACCGGACGCGATGAACGGGGGAGGGGGCGGCAACGCCCCCTCTTCCCCTTCTGTCAGGACTTCTTGAAGAACGCATCCGCGGCGGCGCGGTGGGCGCCCTTGCGGGCGATATCCGCCTCCGCCCGCGCGATCTCCTCGCGCAGGTCCCCGATATAGGCCTGCAGTTCCGCAACGCCCCAGGAATCCAGCACCGGCCGCTCCAACCGGGGCCGCTTGCGTGGCAGTTCGTCCTCGTCCTCGCGCATGGGCATTCACCGTATCCGTCCCTTGACCCCATCCTGCCAGGGGGTCATATCCGCGCCAACCCGGCCCGGCCCCGCGCCCCGCGCGGCCGCGCCCAGTCTGAACGCGCCCCCCCGGCGCATCCCCCCGAGCGCAGCCCCGAGGTGAGCACGATGAACCTGCCCCTGATGCCCCAGGCCACCGCCGTGTGGCTGATCGAAAAGACCGGCCTCACCTTCCAGCAGATCGGCGCCTTCTGCGGCATGCACCCGCTCGAGGTGCAGGCGATCGCGGACGGCGAGGTGGCGCAGGGCATCGTCGGCTACGACCCGGTCGCCAACATGCAGGTGACGATGGAGGAGATCCGCCGCGGCGAGGCGGACCCGTCCTACCGGCTCAAGCTGCTGCCCTCGGCGCTGCCCACGCCCAAGCGCCTGCGCGGCGCGCGCTACACGCCGGTGGCCAAGCGCAACGACCGGCCCAACGGCATCGCCTACCTGCTGCGCAACTTCCCGCAGCTCGAGATCAACGACGTCGCCAAGCTGATGGGGACGACCAAGGAGACGGTGATCAAGGTGCGCGACCGCACGCACTGGAACGCCGCCAACATCAAGCCGCAGGACCCCGTGATCCTCGGCCTGTGCAGCCAGACCGACCTCAACAACGCCGTCGCCCGCGCTTCCGAACGCCGGGCGAAGCGGGGCGAGGCGGTTCCCGAACCGCCGCCGCCCTCGCTCGAGGACGAAGCCGCCTGAGGCGACGGCTTCCAACGGCCGCCTAGTTCGCTCGCAGCCGCTCCATCTCCTCTTTCAGTCGCAACTTCTCGACCTTGAGCCGCGAGAGCCGCAGGTCATCGGGGCGCGGGCGGCTGCCTTCCTCGGCGATCCGCGTCTCCAGGTCCGCATGACGGCTGCGCAGGGACTCAATGCGCGACTGCAGGCTCATGACACCTCCTACGGCTGTTCCGCCGCGGGCGTGGCCATTTGGGCCCCCCAATGGGGCGAGATCACGCCCACAGCCACAGAATGCTAGACCCGCCGTCGTGCCGAAAGCGATGAAATTCGTGGTCATGATCCGCGGTCACCCGGAGGTGCGCTTTGCCGTTCCATTCCGCAAGCCGAGCGCCTATCACTTGCCCATGCTTCCCGACCGCGATTCACTGCTGAGCCGCCTGCTTGAGCTGCGCAGCGAGCACCGCGACCTCGACACCGTCATCTCGCGCCTTTCGGAATCCGGTCCTGCCGACCAGCTCCACCTGCAGCGGCTCAAGAAGCGCAAGCTGCTGCTCAAGGACGAGATCTCCTGGCTGGAATCCCGCCTGATCCCGGACTCCATCGCGTGAACCCGCCGGCCTCCACCGCACTCGTCGGCGTGGTGATGGGCAGCCGCTCCGACTGGGCCACCATGGAGCATGCGGCCGCGACGCTCGCCGCCCTCGGCGTGGCGCACGAAGCCCGCGTCGTCTCCGCCCACCGCACACCGCTCAGGCTCGCGCGCTACGCCACCGAGGCGCGCGGCAGGGGTCTGCGCGTCATTATCGCGGGCGCTGGCGGAGCGGCGCACCTGCCGGGGATGATCGCCGCACACACGAGCCTGCCGGTGCTTGGCGTGCCGGTTGAGAGTCATGCCCTCAAGGGTATGGATTCATTGCTTTCGATCGTGCAGATGCCCGCCGGCGTGCCGGTGGGGACCCTGGCCATCGGCAAGGCCGGCGCGATCAACGCGGCATTGCTCGCTGCCGCCATCCTGGCGGGCTCCGACCCCGTGCTCGCGGCGCGGCTCGAAACCTGGCGCCAGCGGCAGACCGATTCGGTTCCCGTTTCACCCTCCGATTCGCTTCCCGAGCCGCATGCCGAGCCGCAGGGCTGATTCGGCGCCGTTCCCGCTGCCGCCCAACGCGACGGTCGGCATCATCGGCGGAGGCCAGCTCGGCCGGATGTCCGCGCTCGCGGCCGCACGGCTGGGCCTGCGCTGCCACATCCTGACGCCCGAGGCCGATAGCCCCGCGGGCCAGGTTTCCGCCGGAACCACCCACGGCGACTACGACGACCCGGTGGCGCTGCACCGCTTCGCCGAGAGCGTGGACGTCGTCACCTTCGAGTTCGAGAACGTGAGCGCCGAGGGGCTGGACCTGCTCGCCTCGCTGCGCCCGGTCCGCCCGGCGCCGTCCATCCTGCGCATCTCCCAGGACCGCGCCGCCGAAAAGACCTTCATCAATCGCGCCGGCGCCGCGACCGCGCCATGGCGGCCGGTCGGATCCGTCGCGGAACTGAAGGCGGCGGTGGCCGAACTCGGCCTGCCCTCGGTGCTGAAGACGACGCGCCTCGGCTACGACGGCAAGGGCCAGGCGGTGCTGCGCGCGCCGGAGGACCTTGCGCCAGCGTTTGAGGAATTGCATCCTAAGCCATTGATTCTGGAAGGTGTCGTTGACTTCTCACACGAGGTCAGCGTGATCGTTGCGCGCGGCGCGGACGGCGGGTTGGCCAGCTTCGACGCGGTCGAAAACCGCCACTGCGACCAGATCCTGGACCTCACGCTGGCCCCCGCGCGTATCGCGCCGGAGGTCGCCGCCGCCGCCCAGGGCACGGCGCGTCGCGTCGCGGAGGCGCTGGACCTCGTGGGCCTGCTCGCCGTCGAGATGTTCGTCGCCGGGGATGGCCGTGTGCTGGTCAACGAGATCGCGCCGCGGCCGCACAACTCCGGTCACTGGACCATCGACGCCTGCCCGGTGAGCCAATTCGAGATGCACATCCGCGCCGTCGCCGGACTGCCGCTGCCGCCGGCCACGCGCCATGCCGACGCGGTGATGAAGAACCTGGTCGGCCCCGAGGAGGCGGCGCTGTGGCCAGCGATCCTCGCCACACCCGGCCTGTGCGCGCATCTCTACGGCAAGCGCGAGGCACGCCCCGGCCGGAAGATGGGCCATGTCACCCGCCTCTTTCCGAAGGGCGCGCTGCCCGGCGACGAGGGTGTGGCGCTGGCGCTCGGGCCAGTGCCTATGACGAGAGGCGGCTGAGCCCCTCGGCCGCCCGGCGCAGCGCCGCGAGGTCGGTCCAACGCCGCGCCGGCGCCACGTTCTCCACCTCCACGCGCCCGCCCGAGGCCGCGATCGCGGCCCCGATCATAAGGTTGTCGCTAGGACAAAAATCCTCGATCAGCATCCCGTCGCGGTCCCGTGTCCCGCCGCCCGCCCAGGCGCGGGTGCGGGTGGCGAACGGGGTCGCGACGTTGCTCCAGCCCCACAGCCTGAGCCCGCGCGCCCGCGCGTAGCCGAGCTCGAACACGGTGCCGGCATCCGCACTCGGCCCGCGGAACGGGGTGAGGTTGGCGATCAGCGCCTGGCAGGAGGCGATGTGCGCCTCGTTCGCCGCCGCGATGCGGTAGCCCTCGGGCAAGGCGGGATCGGGCGGGGAAGGGGGCTTGTCGAGCGGAAAGACGCCGGTGAGCCCAAATTCGGCGAGCACCGATTTCAGCGTGGCGCCCCGCCGTTCCGGCTCCTGCAGGAACACGTCCGGCCCCGCGAGATAGACCCGCATCCTGCCCGCCCCCCGATCCGTCCGTGATTCGCTCGGGGATCAGTGAAGCGGGCGGCGCGGGCGCAGTCCAGTTTCAGCCGACGATGTCGAGGCCGGAGAAGAAGAACGCGATCTCGATCGCGGCGTTCTCCGCGCTGTCGGAGCCATGCACCGAGTTGGCCTCGATGCTCTCGGCGAACTCCTTGCGGATGGTGCCGGGGGCGGCGTTGGCGGGGTTGGTCGCACCCATCACCTCGCGGTTGCGCGCGACCGCGTTCTCGCCTTCGAGCACCTGTGCCACGACGGGGCCCGAGACCATGAAGGTCACCAGGTCGCGGAAGAACGGCCGTTCCCTGTGCACGGCGTAGAACGCCTCGGCCTGCGCCGTGGTCAGCCGGACACGCCGCTGGGCGACGATGCGCAGCCCCGCGCCCTCGAGCTTGGCGTTGACCGCGCCCGTGAGGTTACGGCGCGTGGCATCGGGTTTGATGATCGACAGCGTGCGCTCGAGCGCCATGGTGCAGCCTTTCGTCCGGTTTTGCGGTGGGCGCGGCGCCTTAGCGCGGCGGCTTTTCCCCGGCAACCCCTTCCGTCGCGCGGCAGCCGGCGGCAAAACCCCGGCCCATGAGTCTGCTTGTCCTGGAAAAGGCGGTGCTGCGCATCGCTGGCCGCCCGCTGCTCGACGGTGCCGATCTCGTCATCGCCGCGGGGCAGCGCGTGGGTCTCGTCGGGCGCAACGGCGCCGGTAAGTCGACGCTGCTCAAGGTGATCGCGGGTGAGCTGCAGCTCGACGGCGGCGCGCTGCGGCTCGCGCGCAACCTGCGGCTCGGCACCGTTCGCCAGGACGCGCCGGACGGCGAGGCCTCGCCGCTTGAATACGTGCTCGCCGCCGACATCGAGCGTGCCGCCCTGCTCGCCGAGGCCGAGACCGCGGCGCCGGAGCGGCTCGCGGACATCCATCACCGGCTGGATGCCATCGGCGCCGACGCCGCGCCGGCGCGGGCAGCGACCATCCTGGCCGGCCTCGGCTTCGACGAGGCGGCGCAGGCGCGTCCGCTCGCCACCTTCTCCGGCGGCTGGCGCATGCGCGTGGCCCTGGCCGCGGCGCTGTTCACCATGCCGGACCTGCTGCTGCTCGACGAGCCGACCAACCACCTCGACCTCGAGGCGACGTTGTGGCTGGAAACCTGGCTCACGCGCTTCCCCGGCGCCGCGCTCATTGTCTCGCACGACCGGTGGTTGCTTGATCGCACCGTCGGCGCCATCGCGCATCTGGATCGCGGACGCATTTCGGTCACCCCCGGCGGCTTCGAGGAGTTCATCCGCATCCGCACCGAGCGCGCGGCATCCCGCAAGGCGGAGGCCGCGCGCATCGCGGCGCAGCGCGCGCGCATGCAGGCCTTCGTTGACCGCTTCCGCTACAAGGCGAGCAAGGCGCGCCAGGCGCAGTCCCGCCTCAAGGCCATCGCGAAGCTGCCGGCGATCGAGGCGGTGGTGGAGGACACGCCGACCCGCCTCGAATTCCCGGCACCGAAGGCGCTGTCCCCGCCGCTCCTGACGCTGGAGGACGTGTCGGTCGGCTATGGCGGCCAGCCGGTGCTGCGCCGCGTCTCGCTGCGGCTCGACCCGGACGACCGCATCGCGCTGCTGGGGCGCAACGGCAACGGCAAGACCACGCTCGCGAGGGTCATCGCCGACCGGCTCGGCGTGATCGGCGGGCGCGTGTGGCGCGCTCCGGGTGTTGCCGTCGGCTATTTCGCGCAGACGCAGGAGGAGGAACTGGACCCCGCCGCGAGCCCGCTGCTGCACCTCGAACGCGCGGCTCCCACGCTGGCGGAAACCGCGCAGCGTGCGCAGCTTGCGCGGTTCGGCCTGGA
>DAHUXX010000037.1 GCA_027306955.1 Acetobacteraceae bacterium
GCGCGCCGACCCGGCCGTCCTCGATCCGGTAGGCCTCGGCTGCGGAAAACACGAATTTGCCGGAGGTGATGTCCACCTGGCCGCCGCCGAAATTCACCGCGTAGAGGCCGTTCCTGATCGAGCGGATCATTTCCTCGGGAGCGTGGCTGCCCGCGAGCATGATGGTGTTGGTCATCCGCGGCATTGGCGCGTAGGCGTACGATTGCCGCCTGCCGTTGCCGGAGGATTGCACGCCCGCGAGCCGCGCGTTCTGCCGGTCCCACAGCAACCCGGTGAGAATGCCGTCCTCGATCAGCACATTGCGCTGGCTCGGCGTGCCCTCATCGTCCACCGTGATGCTGCCGCGGCGGTCCGGGATGGTGCCGTCATCGACCACGGTGACGCCAGGCGCCGCGATGCGCTGGCCCATCAGGCCGGCGAAGGCCGAGGTCTTCTTGCGGTTGAAATCGCCCTCGAGCCCATGGCCGATCGCCTCGTGCAGCAGGATGCCGGGCCAGCCGGGGCCGAGCACAACGTCCATTTCCCCGGCGGGCGCCGGCCGGCTGTCGAGATTGACCAGCGCCTGGCGCAGCGCCTCCTCGGCGCCGTCCTTCCAGGTGCCGTCCGCGATCAGGCGGGTAAGGCCGTGGCGGCCGCCGCTGCCGTAGCTGCCGCTCTCGCGCCTGCCGCCCTGCTCGACGACGACGCTGATGTTGAGCCGCACCAGCGGGCGCAGATCGGCGACGCGCGAGCCATCGGGGCGCAGGATCTGCACCGCCTGGAACTCCAGCCCGATCGAGCCCATCACCTGCACCACACGCGGGTCGCGCGCGCGCAGCCAGGCATCGAGCTCCATCAGCAGCGCGGCGCGGTCGGCAAAGGCCCCCTCGGTGAGCGGCGACTCCGGCGCGTAGAGCCGCGCGTTGGTCGCCCGCGGCGGCAAGGCCAGCGCGCCGCCATGGCCGCGCGCGACCGCGGCGACCGCCTCCGCCGCGCGGGTGAGCGCGGGCTCCGACAACTCGCCGGCATCGGCGTAGCCGGTGGCCTCGCCGGCGACGGCACGCAGGCCGAAGCCCAGCGTGGTGTCGGCATTGGCGGTGCGGATGCGCCCGTCGTCGAGCGACAGCGTCTCGCTCTCGCGGTATTCGAGGAAGAGCTCGCCGTCGTCGGCGCCGTCGAGCGCCCGGCCGGCGAGGCGCTCCGCGGTCTCGCGATCCAGCGTCGCGTCGGCGCGCTCGAAGAACAGACGGTCGGTGGCGGCCAGCAGCGACGGGTGCGGCGCCGTCATGCCCGCTCCGCCCGCAGCTGATGCAGGGTGACGAGGACGACGCCGAGCAGCAGGGCGGCGTTGACCTGGTGCGCCACGGCGATCGGGATGGCGACGACGGTGAGCAGAGTCGCGACGCCCAGCGCGTATTGCACCAGCACCAGTGCGCCCATGACCGCCAAGGCCTGCGCCACCGGGCGCGGCGGCCGCGCGGCGAGGCCGATGACGACGGTGCCCACGAGCAGCAATGCCGTCAGCGTCGCGAGCAGCCGGTGGTCGAACTGCACCGCGGCGATGTTGGCGACGAGGTTACGCAGGAACGGATGGATCGCGCCGTAGGAGGATGGCACCAGCCGCCCGTCCATCAGCGGGAAGGTGTTGTAGTAGAAGCCCGCATGCGTCCCGGCCACCAGCCCGCCGGCGGCGATGGTGACGGTGAGCAGCACGCCACAGGCAGCGACGAGGCGGCGCAGGCCCGCCGGTGCGCCGGGTCGTGGCCGCGGGCGGCGCACCGAGAGGGCGGTCCACAGCACCGCGGCATAGAGCGCCAGCGCCAACAGCAGATGCGCGACAAGGCGCCAGGGCGAGACAGCGGTTGCGTCCCTCTCGAAGCCGGAGGAGACCATGAACCAACCCACGAGGCCCTGCAGGCCGCCGAGCACGAACAAGCCGAGCAGCCGCAGCCCCAGCGCGCGCGAGATGGCGCGACGCCAGGCGAACCAGGCGAGCGGCAGGATGAGTACCGCGCCCATCAGCCGCCCCCACAGCCGGTGCACGTATTCCAGCCAGAAAATGTGCTGGAACCCGGCGAGCGTCATGTCCGGGTTCAGCAGCTTGTACTGGGGAATGGTCTTGTAGAGCGCGAACAGCTTTTCCCACGCGCCGTGCGTCAGCGGCGGAAGCGTGCCCGCGATCGGCGCCCATTCCATGATCGACAGGCCCGAGCCTGTGAGTCGCGTGGCACCACCCAGCCCCACCATGACCACGATCATGAAGGCGAGCGTGAACAGCCACAGCGAGATCAGGCGCCGGTTCCGGTCCTGCTCCCGAACCGTGTCGCCGGCGGGGAACTCTCGCACATCGAAGGGCATGACCCGATATAGGACGGGTCGCGCGCGAGGGACAGGGGCGCCGGCGCTAGCCCGGCATGACGATCCGCCGGCCGAGCCAGTCCGGCCGGGGCAGCCGCGCATGAGCGTCCCGGGCCGCCAGCAGATTGGCCAGGATTTCCGCCGGCCACGGGGCCACGCGCCTTGTCTCGAGATCGACATGCAGGAACAGGATCTCCTGCATCGCCGCCGGCTGTCCGTCCGGGCCGACCATGGTGTGAGCAAGGTGAAGGCGTTTCTCATCCGCGCCGGCCACCAGGCTCTCGACCGTGACGCGCGCGCCCACGCGCAGTTCCGCCCGATAGAGCGTGTGCGTCTCCACCGCGAAGGTGCCGGCGCGATAGCGCTGCTTGTAGTCGCGACCCATGCCGAGGGCGGCGTAGATCGCGTCCGTGCCGTGGTCGAACAGCACGACGTAATAGGCGAGGTTCATGTGGTCGTTGCTGTCGATCCACGCTGGCAGCACCTCGCCGGTGTAGCGCGAGAAGGGCGTGGCGAACCCGGATTCGAGGCATGCGTCGGGCATGGCGGGATGATGCCGGACGCCGGCGGGCGATGCCAACACCGCGCCGAGCCTAGCCCAACTCGGCGAGGGCGGCGGCGATGCGCAGCCCGACGGCACGGTGCGACAGCTTCGTCATCACGTCGAGCCGGCCACGCTCAGCGATCGCCCGCCCGCGGGCGGGATCGGCGAGGACCGGCGCCAGCAGCTCCGCCGCGTGCGCGATATCCGCCTCCGCCCAGGACTGGCCTTTGCCGTGCGGGTAGGCGCCTTCCTTCACCCGCGCGAGCTTGTGGCGGACGAACAGCGAGTTCTCCGGGGTCATGAAATCGGTGTTGCCCGACCAGCCGGTGCCGAGCGCCAGCCGGCCGAGCGCCATTGCCTCGCCGAGCCCGCGGCCGAAACCCTCGGCGCGATGCAGCGAGACGAAGACGTCGCAGGCGGCGATCAGTCCGCGCACGCCGAGCGCATCGAAGGGCGTCGCGATCACCCTGATCTGCGGCGTCTGCGGAATACCGGCTTCGCGCGCCCAGTCCTGCGCGCCGCTCTCCACGTTCTTGACCTTGAGCACGAGCTGGATGTCGGCGAACGGATCGGCCGCGCGCAGGCGCTCGAACAGGGCAAGCACCGCCTCCGGGTTCTTGCGCGAGGCGTAGGAGGAGAGATCGAAGAAATGCAGCAGCACGAAGGCGCTTTCGCGGATGCCGTAGAGGCGCCGCGGCAGCAGCGGTCCCGCGTGCTGCTCCACCGACTGGCCGACATAACGGCTCTCGATGCCCACGGCCCTCAGCGCATCGGTGATGAAATGCGACAGCGCCCAGACCCCGTGGAAGCGCGCGATCTTCGCCGCCCACGGCTTGGGATAGGCCGGCAGTTCCCAGGCGGGGACGATGACGTTCGTTCCCGCCGCGATGTCGTTGCCGCGCGCGGCGAACGTGGCGAGAACCTCGTCCACCTCGTCGGCGTTGACGTGAAAGACGCGCAGGCCCCCGCCGACCGCCTCGACCTCCAGCGGATCGATAAGCGAACGATACGATTCGTCGTTGCGCTGGGCGTAGCGGTAGATGTCGTAGACCTTGGGCCTGAGCCCGACCGCGAGGCTCGCCGCGACATGGCTGCGAAGTTGCTCGCCCATGCCAATCGGAGCGAAGGGGTGGCCGATGAAGGTGATATCGGTCATGGCCAGGCGGGCGCGTTCCAGGACGTCGCGTCCTGGGCGGCGCGCAGTGCCTCGAGCCAGCGATGGCCATGGCCGAGGTCCGGTTCAAGGTGGGTACCTTCCGCCCATTCGTTCCAGGCGTTGACGAACAGCATGCGGTGCTCGCCGTGCAGGAAGGCGCGCGCCTCCGCGAGCTTCGCCTCGACATAGGCTCGAAAGGCCTCGGGCGTCGCGCCCTCGAAATCGGTGCCCTTGAGCGGTTGGCGTGGCGTGTTGTCCCAATCCGGGAACACGCTGGGGTAGCGTGGGTAGGGCACGCTGGCGCGCCCGACGAAGGCCGCGACCGTCTCGGGATAGTCGAAACGGTAGCCGTCCCAACCGGGCTTGATCACCTCCACCTCGCCGCTCGCCGGAACCGCGCGGCCGTGCGGGGGAAACTCCACGGCGGCGTCGAAGCCGAGATCGGCGGGGTGGATGCCGCGGTCGACCGCCTCCATCCCCTCGACGGCGACGAGGTGCAGGCCGGGGAAGCCGGCACGCTCGAACGCGGCGCGGGCGCGGGCGGCGAACGCCCTGGCGTCGGGCAGCAGCAGCGGGCGGTAGACCAGGAACATCGGCCTGCCGTCGACACGGATGTAGCGGCGATCGGCGGCCTGCTCGACAGCATCGGCGACGATCGCCGCGAGCGTTGCATCATCGTAATGCTGTTCCAGAAGGATCTCGCGCGCGCCGCCGTCCCAGTGGCGTGTCCAGTTCTCGTTGGCCCAGCACAGGCACCAGCGGAACGGAATCCCGGGATGCGCGCGCACGGTCTCGAGCGGCCTGGTGAGTACCCGCCGCTCGCCGAACGTATAGGAATAGACGACGAATCCCTCGATGCCATAGCGCGCGGCCAGCGCCGCCTGCCGTGCCAGCGCAGCGGGCGAGGTCAGGTCGTAATAGCCGAGGTCGGCGGGCAGGTGTGGCTGGTAATGGCGCGTGTGGCTGGGCCGCGCGCGGGCCACGTTGTGCCATTCCGTGAAGCCAGCGCCCCACCAGAGATCGTTCTCGGGCGTCGCGTGAAACTGCGGCAGGTAGAAGGCGAGCACCCGCACCTTGTGCTGCGCCGCCAGCACCGCGCCCCAGCGCTCCGCCAGTTTCTGCTGGTTGGCGCGGATCGCAGCCACGCGCCGCACCTCGCTCGTCCGACCGGTGCTGACGGAAAGCCGGTGGACGACCACCGCCGAGGCGACGTAGCGGATGCGCAAGCCCTTCCCGGCCAGACGCAGACACAGATCCGCATCCTCGCAATAGGCGGGCGCGAAAATGGGGTCGAACAGGCGCCCACCGACCGCGGCACGGCGCACCAGCAAGGCCGCGCCGGAACAGTAGGCGACATCGCGGTCATGGGAGTAACCGCCCTCGCGCGGGTCGGCGAACAGCCCCACCATGGTGCTCTCGCCGTTGGGCAGCAGCGTGCAGCCAGCCTCCTGCAACCGGCCATCCGCGTAAAGCAGCTTGGCACCGGCGGCGCCGATCGTCGCGTCCGCGTCCAGCACGCGCACCAGCGCGTCGATCGCCCCCGGCTCCGGCTGCGTGTCGTTGTTGAGCAGCAGCACGTAGTCGCCACGGCAGGCCGCGAACCCGGTGTTGCACGCGGCGATGAAGCCGCCATTCCTTGCCTGGCGCAGCAGGCGGATACCGTCCACGTCCGAGAAGGCGGCGGCGGTGGGATCGGTCGAGGCGTCATCCACCAGCACGATTTCGAACGGCGTCACGGGGGGACTCGCCGCGAGCGCCATCAGGCATTCGGCGGTGATCCCGATCTCGTTGTAAACCGGAATGAGGATCGAGACGCGCGGCGTGGCCGAGGCGGTGAAGGCGAGGGCCCGCAGTTCCTGCACCGGATCGTCGCACGCGAAGAGCGCGGGCGGCGCGGCGCGCACCGCTTCCTTGCGGGTCTGACGCCGATCCGCGAGCAGGTCGCGAATGGCGGCGGCGTCGCGCAGCAGCGTGGCGCGATCCTGTGCCGGCTCGCGTCCCGCGGCGGACGAGATCGGCGTCGCCCCGCTCTCCCGCGCGGCGTCACCCGGCAGACGCTGTTCCCGCCGCCCGATGGTGAGGTAATGGCGCAGCGGCGGCATGCGCGCCGCCGCGACGTCCGGGTAGCGTCGCCAATAGTCGCGAGCGTCGAAGTCCGGACCCGGCGAGCGCCCCTCGAGATCGCCGCCCACGATGAAGTGGCGCAGCGCGCCATAGGGATCGCGCGGCACGTCCAGATTGCGCTCGGCGTACCAGGCCGGATCGAGGAGCCGGTTCGGCCGCAGCCCGGTCCACACCCCCCGGAGCAGGAACGAGCGCAGCAAGCCGCGCGGCGGCGCGTCAGCGCCGAGCTGCTCGCGGTAGAATTCCCGATCGAAATAGGGGCCGGGCGCCACCAGGTCGAGCTCCAGCAGCTCGACCAGCTTCTCGATCGACGGCGGCGTGCCGACGAGCGCGGCATGCTGCTCCAACAGCCAGGGAAGATCGACCAGCGGATGCGGTGAGCGTGCCTCCGCGAAGCCCACGTCGAGGAAATGCAGCAGCGGGTCGGCGCCGTCCTGCATCAGCTCCGGGTTGGTCGCGAGATAGAAGATCGGGTCGAAATAAGGCGACAGCACCGGGCGGCGGCGCAGCGGCAGCGCCAGATAGCGCTGCACCGTGCCGAGATCGGCACGCGGGCCGCCCAGCGCGGCGCGATAGGCCGCCTCGTCCACGAAGGGCAGGCAAAGCAGCCTGTGGACACGCATGAGGTCGTTCATGCGCCCGTCATCCGTACCATCATCACCCTGCTGTCCCCGGAGGCGTCGCCGCCACCTCAGACCCGAGCCTCGTCGCGCAACACCGTGAACCAGGACTCGACGGCGTCGAGCAGGGCCGGGTTGGGAACCCGCCCCTCGGCGATTCCCGCGCGCATGTAATGCTCCGTGCCCGAGGGAACGTCGCCGCGCAGGATCGCCTGCGCCACGTCCGGATACGTCGTCGTGTAATAGGCCTCGTCGACCTCCGGCCGGCTGCCGATCCGCCCCTCGAAGAACCCGACCTCGACGAAATGCGTGCGCAGATCCTCGATCGCGCCGGAGGCATGCGCCTCTGCGACATCGGGATAGTTCGAGAGGTAGAATGTCTCATCGAATGGCATCGCCGCGGCCAGGGTTGTCAGCAGCTTGCGCAGCAGCCGCGCATCGATCGCGATCTTGGCCCGCCCCCCGAGCCGATCGCGCCCGATACGCAGCGCCTGCAGGAGAAGATCGATGTGCGGCACATAATTCGTCTCGGTCACGGGGTCCTCGGGGACGGTTTCGGCCGCGCCGACGGCAAGGCGGCGAAGGGCGCCGGCAACTTAGCCGCGGCACCTTAGCGCGGCAACGCGGGACCGCGCCGGGCGCCCGCGTTGCGCAACGAGATGAAACCGGGGGCCCGCGCGTCATCCTTCCGGCACCGGCGGCAAGCCCAGCGAAATCCGTTCGGCCTCCGTCATGCCATAGGTCTCGCGGCCCCAGCTGACGCCCTCGCGCAGCACCCTCGCCGGCACGCCGCCGGCCGCGACGAAGCGCGGCACCGCGCCTTTGACGAGCGCCCGCGCGCCGATGATCGAGCCCATGCCGATCCGGGTCACGCCGTGCAGCAGCGCATCCTGGCCAAGCCAGACGTGACGCTCCAGCACCGTGTTGACGGGATCGCGGCCGGTCCGCCTGCCGGTCGCGATGTCGTGGACCGCATGCATGTCATGGTTGCGGATCCAGACATCGGCAGAGATCAGCGCGTCGTCGCCGATCACCACGCCCTGGCCGGTCCCCTCGATCTCCATCGAGCATCCCACGGCCGATGCGCCCTCGCCCCAGAACAGGAACTGCCGGTCCGATCGCAGGAAGATGTCGGGCAGCGAGACATAGGCATCGCCGATCGCGGCGAACAGCACGGAGGCATCGGAGCCCAGCATGCGGATGCTGGCGTAGAGCTGACCGCCGGCGGAACGATTATCAAAAAATAAGAGGTTGTCGCGCCCGCCGGTCTGGACCCGGACGCGGCCGACCGGACGCTCGGGGTCGGTGACGACGACCGTCAGTTCCGTCGCGCCGACCGGCTCGATGCCGAGCGCGCGAACCTCGGCGTCGGCGGCGCTGAACAGCGAGAACGAGCAGTCGTCGTAACTGTCGGCACGCAGCGCCGTCACGGAGGAATCGAGCGCCGCCAACAGATTGGCTTCCGTCTCGCCATGCAGTCCCGGAACCATTCACGCCTCCGTCCGATGGCGCCGACTCTGGCTCGGACGCGCCCCGGCGGTTTTGTGACGCATCGCACGCTTACGGCCAAGGGGCGGTGCAGGCATTTTCGCCGGCCGGGTTGCCGCCACGTTTGCGGACTGCCACAACCGGCACCGAGGCAAGGGATTCGGAGCACGATGCGGATCTTGGTCACGGGGGGATGCGGCTTCATCGGCTCGGCCGTGATCCGCCACCTGTTCTCGCGCACCGCTCACGACGTCGTGACCGTGGACAAAATGACCTATGCCGCCTCGCCCGAGGCCATCGCGATGGCGCAGGGCAGCGAGCGGCACCGACTGGTGGTCGCCGACATCGCCGATATCGGTGCGATGCGCGACCTGTTCGCGAGCGTGCGGCCGGAAGCGGTGATGCATCTGGCCGCCGAAACCCATGTCGACCGCTCGATCGAGGGGCCCGGCCCGTTCATCCAGACGAACGTGGTCGGCACGCTGACCCTGCTCGAGGTCGCGCGCGAACACTGGCGCGCACTCGACGAGGCGGGGCGCGCGGCGTTCCGGTTCCATCACATCTCGACCGACGAGGTGTTCGGCGCCCTCGGCCCCCTCGACCCGCCGTTCACCGAGGCAACCCCCTACGATCCGCGCAGCCCCTACTCGGCGAGCAAGGCCGCCTCCGACCACCTGGTGCGGGCGTGGCGGCACACCTACGGGCTGCCCACCATTGTCTCCAACACCGCCAACAACTACGGGCCCTGGCAGTTCCCCGAGAAGCTGATTCCGCTGGTGCTGATCGCGGCGCTGGAGGGTCGGCCGATCCCGCTCTATGGTGATGGGTCTAACCAGCGCGACTGGATCCATGTCGAGGACCATGCGGCCGCCCTGGTCGCGGTGCTGGAGCGCGGGCGGCCGGGTGCGACCTACGCGATCGGCGCTCGCCAGCCGCGCAGCAACCGCGAGGTGGTGGAGGCGGTCTGTGCCGCGCTCGACCGGCGCCTGCCGGACCCGGCGGGGCCGAGGCGGCGGCTCATCAGCTTTGTCGCGGACCGGCCAGGTCACGATTTCCGTTACGAGATCGATCCCTCCTTCGCGATGGAGGCGCTGCGGCTGGAGCCAATGCGCGATTTCGAGACCGGGCTCAGCGAAACGGTGGACTGGTATCTCGCGAACCGCGCCTGGTGGGAACGGCTGCGCGAGCGCGGGGCGGGCGAGCGGCTCGGTCTGAAGGGTGCTGCATGAAGGGGATTCTTCTCGCCGGCGGCGCCGGAACGCGGCTGCATCCAATGACGCGCGCGGCGTCCAAGCAGATGCTGCCGATCTACGACAAGCCGATGATCTACTACCCGCTCTCGGTGCTGATGCTGGCGGGCATCCGTGAGATCATGGTGATCTCCACGCCGGAGGATCTGCCGCAGTTCCGCCGACTGCTCGGCAGCGGCGAGGAGATCGGCGTCAGCTTCGCATATGCCGAGCAGCCAAAACCCGAGGGCCTGGCTCAGGCTTTCCATATCGGCAGGGACTGGATCGGCGGCGAGGCCTGCGCGCTGGGACTCGGCGACAATCTGGTGTTCGGCGAACACCTGTCGCGCCTCTTGCGCGCCTCCGCGGCGCGGCAGAGCGGGGCGACCGTCTTCGCCTATCAGGTTCGTGACCCGGAACGATACGGTGTCGTCACGATGGACGCGGATGGCAAGCCTCTCGCAATCGTCGAGAAACCGAGCGTGCCGCCGTCAAACTGGGCGGTGATCGGGCTCTATTTCTATGACCGGCGGGTCTGCGACCTGGCGGCACGGGTGCGGCCTTCAGCGCGCGGCGAGTTCGAGATCACCGATCTCAACCGCATGTATCTCGAGATGGGCGAGCTCAATGTCGAGAAGCTCGGCCGGGGGGCCGCGTGGCTCGACGCCGGCACGCCCGACTCCCTCTTGCAGGCGGCGACCTTCGTGCAGACCATCCAGGCCCGCCAGGGGATGTTGGTGGGCTGCCCGGAGGAGGTCGCGTTCCGCATGGGCTGGATCGACGCGGACCGGCTCGGCGCCCACGCGCAGCGGCTGCGCAACACGGAGCTCGGCCGCGTGCTCGCCCTGCTCGCGCGCGGGGAACTGGAATAGCGATGCAGGCCAAGCGTCTCGCCATTCCGGACGTGATCCTGGCGACGCCGCCCCGTTTCGCGGATTCACGCGGCTGGTTCAGCGAGGCCTGGAACGCCGCCCGTTTCGCCGAGGCCGGCATTCCGGGCCCCTTCGTGCAGGACAACCAGAGCTTCTCGGGCTCGCGCGGCACCGTGCGCGGCCTGCACTGCCAGGTTGGGGCGAACGCGCAAGGCAAGCTGGTGCGCGTGCTGGCGGGGCGCATCTGGGACGTGGCCGTGGATATCCGCCGCGGTTCGCCCACCTATGGGCGCCACGTCGCGGCCGAGCTGTCCGAGGACAACGGATCGCAGCTCTGGGTTCCGGCCGGCTTCCTGCACGGGTTCTGCACGCTCGAGCCGGCCACCCAGGTGCTCTACAAGGTGACGGCACCCTATGACCGGGGAGCCGAGCGGGGCGTGATCTGGAACGACGTGACGCTGGCACTGCCATGGCCCGTCGACCCCGCGGCCGCGGTGCTCTCCGACAAGGACGCGGCGCTGCCGCCACTGGGCGCGGAGACATGGTTCACGGTGTGAGGCGGATCAGGACGTGAGCGGAATTCTCGTCACCGGGGCCAAGGGACAGCTCGGGCATGCCATCGCCGAGGCGCGCCCGGCGGTGGTAGCGGTCGGCCGCGACACGCTCGATTTCGACCGCCCGGCCGCGATCGCCGCGACGCTCGCAGCGCATGCTCCCTCGCTGGTGATCAACGCCGCCGCCTACACCGCCGTGGACAAGGCGCAGACCGACGCCGAGGCAGCGATGCGCGCCAACCGCGACGGGCCGGCGGAACTCGCCCGGTGCTGCGCCAGGCGCGGCATTCCGCTGATCCACGTCTCGACCGACTACGTGTTCGACGGCAACAAGGGCGCGCCCTACGTCGAGACCGACGAGCCCAACCCCACAGGGGTCTATGGCGCCTCCAAGCGCGCGGGCGAGGAGGCGGTGCTGGCCTCGGGCGCGCGCTCGGTGATCGTGCGCACGGCCTGGGTGTT